>JBKPFP010000299.1:0-19877 GCA_046744435.1 Actinomycetota bacterium
GCCCCTGGCTGTCGACGTCGGCGTAGGCGACGACTGGCACGAGGCGAAGTCGTAGCCAGCCGGTAACGGCCTGTGTCGCCGCGGGGCGACGTCGAAGAGATCCGACTACACTCCCGCGCTGGGCCATGGCCTCGGGGGCCATGGCTCGGTGAGGTCACGTCAGGGGAGGTTGAGGGACTTGTCTCGTGCTCGCTTTCGTACGGCCCGTACCGCGGGCCTCGCGCTCGTCGCTGTCGGCGTGCTGCTACTGGGCTCGCTGCCGGCCGCAGCCGATACGACCGCCCAGCCGCTGCCCTTCACGCAGGACTGGAGCAACACAGGCTTGATCACCACGAACGACGACTGGTCGGGGGTCCCCGGCGTGATCGGCTACCGCGGCGACGGCCTCGTGGCCGCACCGGGCGCCGATCCGCAGACGATCACCGCGGACGGCAGCGCGACGCCCGTCGACGTGAACGCCAACCAGACGAATCCCAACACCTTCACCACCGGCGGCGTCGCCGAGTTCGAGCTCACGAATCCCGTCGTCGCCCTCCAGGGCTCCGGGACCGCGGACGCACCCCACGTCGTGCTCGCACTCGACACGACCGACAAGGACGAGATCACGGTCTTCTACAACCTGCGCGACATCGACGGGTCCGCCGACAACGCGGTCCAGCAGGTCGCGCTCCAGTACCGGGTCGGCGCCACGGGTGACTTCACGAACCTGCCGGCCGGATATGTGGCGGACGCGACGACCGGCCCGAACCTCGCCACCCAGGTCACGCCGGTCAGCGTGCTGCTACCTGCTGCGGCCGAGGATCAGCCGCTCGTCCAGGTGCGGGTCATCACCGCCGACGCAGCCGGCAGCGACGAGTGGGTCGGCGTCGACGACATCTCGGTCACTGGCGGCGACGTGCCCCCGCCCGATGCGGCTCCGTTCGTCTCCTCGACTTCGCCCGCACCGGGGGCGGTCGACGTGCCGACGAGCTCGAATGTGGACATCACCTTCAGCGAGCCGGTCACCGTGAGCGTCGCCACGTTCACGATCTCGTGCGCCACGAGCGGCACGCATGCGCTCGGGCTGAGCGGCGGCCCGGCGACGTTCACGCTCGACCCGGACACCGACTTTGCGAGCGACGAGACGTGCACCGTGACCGTCGACGATGTGGGCGTCAGCGACGTGGACACGACGGATCCGCCGGACAACATGGCTGCCGACCACGTCTTCAGCTTCAGCACCGTCGCCCCCACGTACGCGATCCATCAGATCCAGGGCGCGGCCCACATCTCGCCCCTCAACGGCGAGAACACCTCGGGAGTGCCTGGAGTCGTGACGTCCGTGCGCTCGAACGGCTTCAACATGCAGGAGCCCACCGGCGACGGGAACCCGGCCACCTCGGACGCGATCTTCGTCTTCACGGGCTCGGCGCCGACGGTCGCCGTCGGCGAGGCCGTGCTCGTGAGCGGGACGATCCAGGAGTTCCGGCCGGGCGGCTCGGCGAGCGCGAACCTGACGACGACCGAGATCGCCAATCCGGTCGTGACCCCGAGCGGGCCCGGTGCGGCGATCACGCCGACCGTGGTCGGCCCGGGCGGCCGTGTGCCGCCGACGACGATCATCGAGGACGACGCATCCGGTGACGTCGAGACGGGCGGCGTCTTCGACCCCGCGCAGGACGGCATCGATTTCTACGAGAGCCTCGAGGCGATGCTCGTCCGGGTCAACGACGCCGTAGCCGTCGGGCCGACGAACGGCTTCGGCGAGATTCCGGTGCTGGCCGCCAACGGCGCGGGCGCCGGCGTCCGGACGGCTCGGGACGGGATCGTCATCCGCCCGGCCGACTTCAACCCGGAGCGGATCATCCTCGACGACGTGTTCGCCCCGACGCCGCAGGTGAACGTCAAGGATCGGCTCCCGGGCGCGATCCGAGCGGTCGTCGACTACAGCTTCGGCAACTTCAAGTTCTTCGTCCTCGCCACTCCCGCCGCCGTCGACGGGCGGTTGCGCCGCGAAGTGACCGACGACCCGGGGCGGCGCGACCTGACCGTGGCGACCTTCAACGTCGAGAACCTCGATCCGGGTGACGGGGCGCCGAAGTTCGCGGAGCTCGCGGATCTGATCGTCGACAACCTGAAGGCGCCGGACATCATCGCCATCGAGGAGATCCAGGACAACAACGGCCCCACGAACGACTCGATCACGGATGCGAGCGTCACGTGGCAGACCTTGATCGCGACCATCGACGCGGTCGGAGGGCCGCAGTACGACTGGCGCCAGATCGACCCGGTCGACGATCAGGACGGCGGTGAGCCGGGCGGCAACATCCGCGTCGGCTTCCTCTTCCGCACCGACCGGCCCCTCTCGTTCGTCGACCGCCCGGGCGGGACCCCGACGACTCCGAACGCCGTCGTCGAGACGCCGAACGGCGCGGAGCTCCTGTACAGCCCTGGGCGTATCGATCCGTCGAACGGGGCCTTCACGGACAGTCGCAAGCCGCTCGCGGCGGAGTTCGAGTTCCGCGGCCGGCGCCTCTTCGTCATCGCGAACCATTTCAACTCGAAGGGTGGCGACGACCCGCTGTTCAGCCGCTTTCAGCCGCCGGTCCAGCACACACAGGTGCAGCGTCTCCAGCAGGCGCAGGTCGTGCACGACTTCGTGGACGCGATCGAAGCCGCGGACAGCCAGGCGAACGTCGTCGTCGCCGGCGACCTGAACGACTTCGAGTTCTCGACTCCGCTCGAGACCCTCGAGGGCGCGGGACTACTGCCGCTGATCGAGACGCTTCCACAGCGCCAGCGCTACACGTACGTGTTCGACGGAAACTCGCAGACGCTCGACCACATCCTCATCAACGAGGAGCTCGCCGATCAGTCGTTCGAGTACGACGTCGTCCACGTCAACTCGGAGTTCCACGACCAGGCGAGCGATCACGAGCCCCAGGTCGCGCGACTCGAGGTGCGAGGGCGCTCGGTGCCGTAGCCTTCGCGCACCTGAACGTCCAGCTCGCAGACGGCGTCTCTCTGTTCGTGCACGAGGAGGGGGCGGGCTTCCCGCTCGTCGTCCTCCACGGCGGGCCAGGGCTCGACCACACGGGCTTCCGTCCGTACCTCGACCCGCTCGGCGACGAGCTCCGCCTGCTCTACGTCGACCAGCGAGGCCAGGGGCGCAGCGAGCGAGTCGACGCGTCCGGGCTCTCGCTCGAGACCTTCGCGCGTGACGTCGACCTCCTCGCGGAAGCGCTCGGCCTTGATCGCTTCGCCCTGCTCGGCCACTCGTTCGGCGCGTTCGTGGCCACCTGGCACGCGATCGAGCTGGGCACGGCCGAGGCGTATGTCCTCTCGGGGGGCGGAGACTCGAGCGAGAACCTGGCGGCCGACGTCGCTGCGTCTCTCGAGGCGATGGGCGAAGCGGGCGGCCCGATCGCGGACAGCTGGGAGCAGGAGAAGACGGTTCGAACGGAGGAGGAGCTGCTCGAGCTCCTGCGCGTCCAGCTCCCGTTCCACTTCGCGGGCGAGGTCCCGCCCGGCTACGTCGACGGCACGGTCGGCACCCCGGACGTCCTGCGCCACTTTGCCCGGGCAGGCTACGGAGACTTCGACTACGCGCCCGACCTGGGTCGTGTCGCGAAGCCGACCCTCGTCATCGTCGGCGAGCACGACCGCTGCACGACGCCGCGCGCCGCGCGAGTCCTGCACGAGGGCATTGCGGGCAGCGAGCTCGTCGTCGTTCCCGGCGTCGGCCACATGAGCTTCGTGGAGGCGCCGGCTGCCTACCTCGATGCCGTGCGAGGGTTCATCCGCTCCATGCGAGGCGCAGCGTGATCTGGCGGCTCCGACTCCTGCTCGAGGGTAAGCGTCGTCAAGTCCTCATGGTCGCCGCGGGCTTGGTCGTCCTCCTGGCCGCGGCCGGCGGTGTGGCCTTCGCGCTGACCCGCGACGACGGAGAGGAGAGCAGCGAGACCGCGACGCAGACCCAGCCGAGACGGGTCACGTTCTACCTGCGGGCGGTCGCGCCCGAGACGACCGTCAGCGGCTGCACGATGCGCATCCGCTACACGTGGAAGCCCCACTTCCAGGCGAATCGCTACCAGGGCGAGACGGCCGTCATCCAGGTCAGGGGGCCCGGGATCACGGGCACGTACCGCAAACCGTTCACCGCCCAGGGCCTGACGTTCGAGCCGGCTCCGGTCTCCCTCGCCGGCGGTTACGTGATCTGGTCGGCCCACGTGGCCTCGATCGGCGGCGACGCACCTGCGAACGACACGACGATCCAGGCCGCGCCCCCACAGGCCGTGGATTGCTGAAAACCCCTGCAGGAAGGCCCCGAAAACCGCTCAACGAAGCGGGGCTATACTCCGCCGACCTGATGACGAACGACACAGTCGACACCAACCAAGCGACCATGGACGACTCGAACGTCTGGACCACGGGCCCCGACGGGGAGCAGATCCCGAACTACGACGCCACCTTCCCCGAGAT
Source organism: Actinomycetota bacterium (assembly GCA_046744435.1). Classification (GTDB taxonomy): domain Bacteria; phylum Actinomycetota; class Thermoleophilia; order Gaiellales; family Gaiellaceae; genus VAXT01. The sequence goes on from JBKPFP010000299.1 coordinate 4,462, forward strand.
CAACGAGGGACAGGTCGTGCACGGCAAGGTCGTGCGCGTCGACAAGGACGAGGTGCTCGTCGACATCGGCTACAAGTCTGAGGGCGTCATCCCGGTCTCGGAGCTCTCGATCAGGCGTTCGGTCAACCCGGACGACGAGGTCAAGCTCGGCGACGAGGTCGACGCGCTCGTCCTGACGAAGGAGGACGCCGACGGCCGCCTGATCCTCTCGAAGAAGCGCGCCCGCTTCGAGATCGCGTGGAAGGCGATCGAGTCCGCCGCGGAGAGCGGCGAGCCCGTGACCGGCCGCGTGATCGAGGTCGTCAAGGGCGGCTTGATCCTCGACCTCGGCGTGCGCGGCTTCCTGCCTGCGTCGCTCGTCGACATCCGCCGCGTGCAGGACCTGGACGAGTTCCTCGGCCAGGAGCTCCGCACGAAGGTGATCGAGCTCAATCGCTCGCGCAACAACGTCGTCCTCTCACGGCGCGCGGTCCTCGAGGACGAGCGCAAGGAGATGCGGCAGGCGATCCTCGACCGGCTCTCGCCGGGCGACGTCATCGAGGGGCAGATCTCGAACATCGTCGACTTCGGCGCCTTCGTCGACCTCGACGGCATGGACGGCCTGATCCACATCTCGGAGCTCTCCTGGAGTCACGTCAACCATCCGTCCGAGGTGCTGGAGATCGGCCAGAACGTGAAGGTGAAGGTGCTCGACATCGACCGCGAGCGCCAGCGCATCTCGCTCGGCCTCAAGCAGACGCAGTCCGACCCCTGGCAGCAGGTGGTCGAGGCCTACAACGAGGGCGACGTCGTGCAGGGCAAGGTGACGAAGGTGGTCACGTTCGGCGCCTTCGTCGAGATCCTGCCGGGCGTCGAGGGGCTCGTGCACATCTCCGAGCTCGCGCAGCACCACGTCGAGAACCCGCGGGAGATCGTGTCTCAGGGCGACGTCGTCAACGTGAAGATCATCGAGGTCGACGCCGACCGCCGCCGGCTCTCGCTCTCGCTGAAGCGGGTCGACGAGTCCGACGACGTGCAGCCTCGCGCCGACGGGCAGCCGCTCGAGACGCCCGCGCCGCCTCAGCTCGGCCTCTCCGAGGAGGTCTTCCCCGAGGGCGAACCTCCGGCAGAAGAGCCCAGTGCAGAGGCCGAAGCGCCCACCGCCGAGGTGGAAGAGCCGACTGCCGAGGTGGAAGAGCCCACTGCCCAGGTGGAAGAGCCCGTCGCCGAGGTAGCGACGGCACAGCCGCCGGCCGAGGAGCCCGCCGCGGAGGAGCCCGCCGTCGAGGAGGCGCCGCCGACGGAGCCGACGGCCGAGGCCGCGCCGGAGATGCCGCCCGCCGAGCCCGAGCCGCAGGTCGAGCCCGACCGCTTCGACGACAGCATCCAGGCCGACGCGGTCGATCCGGAGCACCAGGGGCCCGGCGACTCCGAGGGCCACGCGCCCTACGCGCCGGACGAAGCAGAACCGAAGCCGGAGGAGTGAGCCGCCCACTCGGCTCGCGGCCGCTCGCGGTCGCGGTCACCGGCGGCGTCGGCGCCGGCAAGAGTGAGATGCTCGCAGCCTTCGCACGCCACGGCGCGGCGACGATCTCGAGTGACGAAGTCGTCCATGAGCTGTACGGCGATCCTGGAGTACGGGCCGCGCTCAGAGAGCGCTACGGCGACCGCGTCTTCGCGGGAGGCGAGGTCGACCGGGCCGCGCTCGGCAAGATCGTGTTCGCCGACCCGGATGAGCTGGCCTGGCTCGAAGGGCTCCTGCACCCACGGACGATGGCCCGCACCGAGGCTTGGTTCGAGGAGGTCGCGCAAAGCGCGGAGCCGCCGGCCCTCGCCGTGAACGAGGTGCCGCTCCTCTACGAGACCGGCTCCGAAGACCGCTTCGACGCCGTCGTCGTGGTCACAGCGCCACGCGCGGTACGAGAGTCGCGCGCGGGCGAACGACTCGACGAGCGCGAGGCCCGTCTGCTACCCGACGAGGAGAAGGCGCGCCGCGCCGATTTCGCCTACGTCAACGACGGGTCGGTCGACGAGCTGGATCGATTCGTGCGCGAAGTCGTGGACACTCTCGCGAAACGCTGACTGTCACGGATCGGCGGCGAGCCGCTCGAGCCGGGGGAGCGCGGAGACCAGCTCCTTCTGCTTGCAGAGGCCGACTGCTTCGTCGATCGCAGCCTGCATCTTCGCCCGCTCGCCGCTCGTCTTGAAGACCGCTGCCCGGGTCATGAGCACCAGCACTCGATCGCTGACGAAGTCGGTCCCCTCGAGCAACCCGAGCGCCTCGACCGTGAGCCGTTCGGCATCCTCGACCTGACCGCGGCTCAGGAATACCTCCGCCAGCGCAGCGCGCCGCAATGTCCCTGTCGTCAGATCGTCCGAAGCGGCGAGCTCTTCGGCCGTGCTGGCGTAACGCTCCGCCTCGTCGTAACGCTCATGCGCGCAGCGAGCGAGGGCGAGCATGGCTGCGATCGTCGACAGGTATCCCTTCTCGCCGATCGGCTCGAGGACGTCGTAGGCCCCTTGCAGCATCTGCTCCGCCTCGCTGGGTTTGCCCGCCGCGAGGTAGGCCTGAGCCAGTGTCATACGGGACGAAGACGAAGTGACGTGCTGCCCGAGATCGTCGAGCCGAGCCCAACCGGCCTCGGCGTGAGACGTGCTCTCGTCCCAGCGACCGGCCATCGCGTGCAGGCTTCCTCGCACGACGCTCGCGAACCCCTCCAGATAGGGATTGTCACCGGATTCGCTCAGGACCCGATCGCAGAGATCGAGCCCCCGCGAGACCGGGAGCGGGCCCCAGACAGAGCCGACCAGCAGCCACGAGGCGCTTCGAGACGCGATTCTGCCGTCTCCGCTCGCGCGGGCGAGTGAGGCGGCGCGATCCACGGCGAGCATTGCTTCCTCGTGGTGCCCCCTCCACATGAGGTGGATGCCCAGGAGAAACGAGGCTTCGGAGATGCCGCGTTCGTGGCCCAGCCCTTCCAGCTCGTGCAGGAACCCCTCGAACTCAGCATGGGCTGCCGCTATCGGCCTGGTGGCCCCGAGGCTTTGCACCCACGCCGAGCGCACGGCCGCAATCGCGCCGAGCGCGGGCTCGTTGAGGTCGCCGGCGGCTGCCTCCGCCTCCGCGAGCACGGTCTCGGCTCGCTCGAACTCGCCGAGATCGGTGAGCGCCTGCCCGAGGTCGCAGAGGAGCTCGACCCGGGTGGCGTCGACCGCGGGCAGCAGCTCGACGGCCCGGTCGAGCAGGCTGACCGCCGCCGGCACGTCGCCGCGGGCGAGCGCCCGCTCACCGGCGAGGCCGAGGTGCTCGGCCCCGTTGGCGCCGAGCGCTCTCGCATGATCGTCGGCGGGCCCGAGCTCGAGGCGGTAGCGGTGGGCCTGCTCGAAGTGGTAGCCGAGGACCTCCTCGTACTCGGTCACACGCTCGCCGACCGACGCTTCGAGCCAGCCCGCAAACCGTTCGTGCAGGACGGCGCGGAGCTCCTTCGGCATCGCCTCGTACGCCGCGTCGCGGATGAGCAGGTGGCGGAACCGGAAGGCATCTTCGCCCGGGAAGTCCGCCCGGTCGGGCCGGACGAGCTCCTTGCGGACGAGTGCGTGGAGGTGCACGCCGAGGTTCTCGCGCGCCTCGGCCGGCGAGAGCTCGCGCACCGCTCCGCGGTGAAAGACCTTGCCCTCGACCGACGCGCGCTCGGCAACGGATCGCTCCTCCGGCGCGAGGCCGTCGAGCCGGGCGGCGAGGAGCGCCTGGATCGTCGGCGGCACCGAGACCTTGCTCAGGTCGCCGGTCGCCACCCAGCTCCCGTTGCTGCGTTCGAGCAGACCGTCGTCGATCAGCATGCCGAGCATCTCCTCGACGAAGAGCGGATTGCCCTCTGCGGCCTGCGCCACGCGGGCGCGCACCGCGGGCGCGAGCTCGGCCCGCCCGAGCAGGTTGACGATCAGCTGGGTGGAATCGTCCTCGCTGAGCGGCTCGAGAAGCACGGAGGTGGCGTTGAACTTGCCGCCGCCCCAGCCGGGCCGCCTGTCCAGGAGCTCGGGCCGCCCCATGCAGACGACGAGGATCGGCGCGTCGCGTGACCAGTCGGTGATGTGCTCGACGAGGTCGAGGAAGGTCGGCTCGCCCCACTGGACGTCGTCGAAGACGACGACGAGCGGGCGTTCGTGCGCATGGGCCTCGAACAGCTTGCGCGCGGCCCAGAACGTCTCCTCGCCGGTTCCGGCGCCGTCGCTGAGGCCGACAGCGGCCGCGACCCGTTCCGCGATCAGCCCGGCGTTCTCGTCTCCCGCCAGCTGCGCTGCGATGCCGGAGACGACGTCCTCGCCGTGCAGCTGGCGCACGATCTCGAGGAGCGGCCAGAACGTGATCCCCTCGCCGTAGGGCAGGCAGCGGCCCCGGGCGACCGTCGCCGACTCGGCGATCTCGTCGAGGAACTCCTCGACCAGGCGCGACTTCCCGACCCCTGCTGCGCCGAGCACGGTAAAGAGGTGGCACGCACGCTCCCCGACCGCGCGCTCGTACCCCTGCTCGAGCAAGTGCTGCTCCCGATCTCGGCCGACCATCGGCGAGTCGAGCCGCCGCGCCCGCTCCGGCACGCCCTCCTTCACCGACAGGACGCGGAAGGCCGAGACCGTTGCGCCCTTGCCCTTGAGCGCGAGCGGCTCGACGGGCTCCGCCTCGACCGCATCGCGCACGAGCCTGTGCGTCTGCTCTCCGACGAGGATCTCGCCGGCTCCGGCGGCCTCCTCGAAGCGCTTGGCGACGTTGACGGCGTCGCCAGTGACGAGGGATTCGCCGCGACCCGCGACCACCTCGCCCGTATTGAGTCCGATGCGGAGCTCGAGCATCACGCCGGAATCCCGCTCGAGCTGTTCGTTCAGCGTCAGCAGGGAGGTGCGCAGCTCGTCGGCCGCACGCACGGCGCGGAGCGCGTCATCCTCGTGCAGGGTCGGGATCCCGAAGACGGCCATGACCGCGTCGCCGATGAACTTCTCCACGGTGCCGCCGTGGCGCTCGACGGCGCCTCGGGCGGCTTCGAAGTAGCGCGACATGACGCGGCGCAGGGCCTCCGGGTCGAGCTGCTCGCCGAGCGCGGTCGAGCTGACCACGTCCGCGAACAGCACGGTCACCGTCTTGCGCACTTCGCCGCGTTCGGCCACGAACCGAGTCTACGACTCGAATCCGGCGACATCACAAGCGACATTCAAACGACACTTGACAGACAGCACAAGTGATGTCATAGTGACGTCATGGAGATGGCACACTTCGTGGGGAAGCTCGAGGCCGACTTGACCGCCGTGGCGGCGGTCGGCGACGAGGCGACTGCACGAGCGGCGGAGCGTCTGATCCAAGCGCTGCGCAGCTCGGCGGGCCTGCGTCTGCTCGAGGCGCTCGGCGACGTCGCGCTGGAGGTCAGCGCGCAGCTGCCGAGCGGGCACGTCGAGGTGCGGCTGACCGGGGCCGACCCGGCTCTCGTCTACGTCGCCGAGGAAGAGCGGGCCGAGCCCGCGCCGGCGGAGGACGATGGGCTGGCGGCCCGGATCACGCTACGGCTGCCCGACGCGCTCAAGCAGCGCATCGAGGCTGCCGCCGCGCGCGAGAACGTGTCGGTGAACAGCTGGCTCGTCCGCGCGCTCAACCGCAGTCTCTCGACGACGTCCGTCCAGCGCTCGAGCAATCGGCTTCAGGGCTTCGCCCGCGGCTGAGGGAGAAGGAGGCACGACGATGGGCACCACTTTCATTCCACTACCTATGGGCCATGCGGAGGTGCGGATCGACTCGCGGCCGCCGAAGCGGAGGGGGAGGCCTCGCCGTGCGCACTGAGACCTTTTCGACGCCCGGATCCGTCCGGCTCAAGGTGAGCATCCCGTCGGGCGACATCCGGCTCGAGACGAGCGACGAGCCCGAGACGCACGTCGAGCTCGAGGCTCGCGACGAGGAGGCGCTCGCGGCGGCCACGATCGAGGTGCGCGAGCGCGGCGGCGGCCACGAGGTGATCGTCGAGGCGCCGAAGAAGTTCCGCCTGCTGGGCTTCGGGAACGGCGAGTACCGGCTCTACGTTCGCGCGCCGCACGGATCAAACGTCAACATGTCGACGAGCTCGGCCGACATCGAAGCGCAGGGCCAGTACGGCACCGTCGAGCTGAACAGCGCCTCCGGCGACGCGAAGTTCGACGAGGTCGAGGGCGAGGCGCGGATCAACACGGCCAGCGGCGACCTGCGGCTCGCCCGGGTCGCCAAGGACGCAACCGTGAACAGCGCCTCGGGCGACATCGAGCTCGGCTCCCTCGGCGGGAAAGGCAAGATCCGCTCGGCCTCCGGGGACGTCGAGATCTTCGAGGCGAAGTCGAGCCTCAGCGTCCAGACGGCTTCGGGCGATCAGGAGGTCGGCAGCATCGAGTCGGGAGAGATCTCGCTGCAGTCGGCCTCCGGCGACATCCAGGTCGCCGTCGCACGCGGCGCCTCGCTGTGGATCGACGCGAAGTCGATGAGCGGCGACACCACGTCGGATCTCGAGCTCGAGGGTGAGGCGCCTGCCGAAGGCGGGCCGGCCGTCGAGCTGCGCGCCGCTTCGATGAGCGGCGACATCCACGTCCGCCGGGCGTAGCCGTGGAACATGGGGTCACCCAGCCGCCACCCCTGCGGCGCCAGCCGGAGTTCCTGAAACTCTGGGCTGCGCAGTCGATCTCGCAGCTCGGCGACCAGATCACGCTGCTCGCACTGCCGCTCGTCGCGGTGCTGACCCTCGACGCCTCGGCTGCGGAGATGGGGGTCCTGACCGCCGCCGGGCTGATGCCGCACCTGCTCTTCTCGCTCTTCGCGGGGGTCTGGATCGAGCGCTCGCAGCGCCGGCGGCATCTGATGATCCTCGCCGACGTGGCCCGGGCGCTCCTGCTCGGCTCGGTTCCGCTCGCGGCGGCCTTCGATCTTCTCTCGTTCCCGCAGCTCCTGGCCGTCGCTTTCGCGGCCGGGACGTTCGCGGTCATGTTCGACATCAGCTGGATGACGCTGGTCGTCACCGTTGTCCCACGGCGTGACGTCGTCGAAGCGAACAGCAAGTTCAGCCTCAGCCGCGCCCTCTCGTTCGTCGCCGGGCCGTCGCTCGCAGGCTTCCTCGTCCAGCTGCTGACCGCGCCGGTGACGCTGCTGCTCGACGCGTTTACCTTCGTCGGCTCGGCGCTCTTCCTCGGCCGGATTCGTACGGAAGAGCCGCCTGTCGAGGAGGACGGCCGCGAGAGCACGTTGCGCAGCCTGCGCTCCGGTCTCGGCTTCGTGCTAGGGGACCCGCTGATCCGCGCCGGGCTCGGCTGCGTGGCGACGATCAACCTCTTCAACTTCGTCTTCTGGGCGATCTTCGTCCTCTTCGCGACCAAGGAGCTCGGCGTCAGCCCGGGCGTACTCGGCCTGGCGCTCGGGGCAGGCGCCGTCGGCGGCATCGTCGGCGCGCTCGTCGCCGTCCGGCTGGAGCGGCTGATCGGGATCGGCCCGGCCTTCACCGTGGGCGCCGTACTCTTCCCGCTTCCGCTCGTCCTTGTCCCGCTGGCGTCCGGTCCCGACCTGGTGATCGCGGCCATGCTCGCCACCGCTGAGTTCCTGTCCTCGGTCGGGGTGATGATCCTCGACGTCAACGGCGGGAGCATGAGCCTCCTGCGGACGCCGCACCGGCTGCGCTCGCGGGCGGCCGGCAGTTTCCGCTTCGTCAACTACGGCATCCGTCCGATCGGCGCGCTGCTCGGCGGCGCGCTCGGCACGGCCCTCGGGCTGCACACGGCGATCTGGATCGGGGCCGTCGGCGCACTCCTCGGCGTCTTCTGGCTCGCGTTCTCGCCGATTCCACGCCTGCGCGCCGTCCCCGAGGCGGCCTGATGGAGACGAGCGTCCTCCGCAGCGGCCCGCTGCGCGCGCTCCTCGCCGCCGAGGTGATCTCGACGACCGGGATGCAGATGACCTGGCTCGCGCTGCCCTGGTTCGTGCTCACGACGACCGATTCGCCGGCGCGGATGACGGGCGTGATGGCGGCCGAGCTGCTCGGGTTCGCCGTCGCAGGATTGCCTGCCGGCGTCCTGCTACAGAAGCTTGGAGCGCGGCGGACGATGCTGTGGAGCGATGCGGTCCGTGCGCCGCTGATGCTGCTCGTGCCCGTCCTGCACTGGACCGGGCACCTCCACTACGCCGCGCTCCTCCTGCTCGCGCTGCTCCTCGGCGTGATCGGGGCGCCGTACTTCTCCGCCCAGAAGGTGATGCTGCCGGAGCTGCTCGGCGAGGACGAGACGATCATCACCAAGGCGAGCGCACTCTTCCAGGGCGCTATCCGGGCGACGTTGCTACTCGGACCGCCGATCGGCGGTGTCCTGATCGGCGTGCTCGACGCGGCGAGCGTCCTGGTCGTCGACGCCGGGACCTACGTTGTTGCGTTCTTCCTGGTCGCGCTCTTCGTTCCTGGGCGAGCCGGCACGCCAACGACGGAGGACACGCGTGGGATCCTCGCCGGGCTGCGCTTCCTCGTCCGGGAGCCGCTCTTGCGCACCTGGATCCCGCTGTTCGTGGTCGGTGACGCCGCGTGGCAGGCCTTCTTCGCAGCCGTGCCCGTGCTGACCGTCGAGCGCTTCGGGGCAGATGCGAAAGTCGCCGGCGCGCTCTTCGCGGCCTTCGGTGCCGGCGCTCTCTGCGGCAACTTCGCCTCGTACCGGTATCTCGTCAAGCGCGTCGACGGCCTGCGTCTGATCGCGCTCTCGGTGCCGTTTCAGGCGCTGCCGCTCTGGATCCTCACCCTGGACGTGTCCGCTGCCGGGATGTTCGCGGTCATCCTCGCGAGCGGCGTCGCCAACGGGATCTGCAACCCGTCCATCCACGCGATCTGGACACTGCGCATGCCTCCGGCCATCCGTCCCAAGGCGATGGCCGTGTCAGGGACGATCTGGGGACTCGGCTTGCCGCTCGGGCTCGTCGCCGCCGGGCCGGTCCTGTCGCTGTTCGGCGCGCAGCCGGTACTGGTCGGCTTCGCGGCGGTGCAAACGGTGTGCATGCTCGGCGTGGCAGTAGCCTCGCTCCGCGCCCGGCCGAGCATCGACGCCGTCGCGGTCGCGGAATGAGCCTGCCTAGACTCGGAACGGTGTCGTGGCTCCGGGGTGAGACCGTCGTCCTCCGCTACTTCAACCGCGGCCGGCCGGTCGGCGCCCTGCCGACGCGCGTCGTCTCGGGGGACGGGCCCGTGCTCTGGCTCGCTCCCGGCACACCCGTGACCAGGCCGGGCATCGCGGGCCGTCGGGTCCGCGAGATCCCGCTCGAGGAGCGCTACACGCTGCCGTGGGAGCAGCTGGACGGCTCGTGGACGGGCGACGGGATCCTGATCGTCGGGCGCCCCGGACGCGCGCACTCGATCTGGCTGTTCTGGGAGGGCCAGGATTTCGCCGGCTGGTACGTGAACCTCGAAGCTCCCTGGCGGCCGTTCCGACTCGGGTTCGACACCGAGGACCACGCGCTCGACGTCTGGATCGACGGCGACGGCTCGTGGGAGTGGAAGGACGAGCATGAGCTCGCGGTCGCTGTGGAGGTGGGCTTTTTCGACGCGGAGCGGGCCGCCGCGATCCGGGAAGAGGGCGAGCGCGTGCTCGCTGAGTGGCCGCTTCCGACGGGGTGGGAAGAGTGGCGGCCGGATCCTTCGTGGCCTACGCCTCCTCTCCCGCGGGAGTGATTCCTAGGACGGTGCCGACGTCCGCTCGAGCAGCCGCAGCTCGTGCGCCTTGCTCGTCGCCTCGGTGCGCGAGCGGCAGTCGAGCTTGCCGAGCACGTTCCGGACGTGCATGTCGACCGTGCGCGGGCTGAGAAAGAGCTCGCGCGCGATCTCCCGATTCGTTCGTCCCACGGCGACGAGGCGGAGGACCTCGAGCTCTCGCCTCGTCAACCCGACTCCATCGAGGTCTCGAGCGGCGCGGCGACCGAGGCGCCGGTCGACCGATTCACCGAGTGCCTCGAGGTCGGTCGCGGCCTGCTGCCAGAAGGGACGCGCTCCGAGCTTGCGGAAGGTTCGGTATGCGTCGACGAGTCGCTCGACGCCCAGCTCGCGCTCTCCGGCGGCCGCGAGCGCGACACCGGCCCGCATCTGTGCGTGCGCACGCGCGAAGGGCGAGTCCATCTCGCCGAGCCGGTCGCTCGCCTGCGTGAACTGCTCCGCGGCCTGCGCGGCGTCGCCCTCGAGCAGGGCGGTCTCTCCCAGCGCTTCGGCGAGGCTCGCGAGCGCTTCCGGGCTCGCGAACCGAGCAGCCCAGGCGGCGAGCTTGTCTGCGTATTCGTGCACGAGAGCTCGCTCGCCACGGCGTGCTGCGAAGGCTGCTGCCCACCGAAGCGCAGATGCATAGCCGTTCGTCATGAGCTCCGGCATCGTCTGGACGAGGCCCGTCCAGTGCGGGCTCGGCCTTCCCTCGAGCTCGTCCGCGAGCGCGAGCCCGACAGAGCTCTGCCTGACCGTTCCATCGAGCCCGATCTTCCGACCGAGCGCCACGGCCTCGGTCAGACGCGAACGGGCGTGGGCCGTCGAGCCGCGGACCACCTCGATCAGCCCGAGGACCTCGAGCGCATGTGCCGTTCCCGGCTCCGGTGCTGTAGGCGTCGCCAGGACTCGGTGGGCGATCTGCTCGGCCCGGTCCCACTCGCCACGGTTGAGGAGGACGATGGCAAGACAGCTGAGACAGAAGTGTTCGTCGACCGATTTGCCGTGCGCCTGGCAGAAGTCGACCGCATCCTCGAGCGCGGCCTGTGCCCCGACGTAGTCGTCCCAGGCGTTCGCAATCGCGCCGAGCGCCCAGAACGCCTCGACGGCCGCATCGACGTGGTTTCCGGCCAGGGCGAGCGAAAGGGCGGTCCGCGTCGCTTCGATCGCCTCCTCCGGTCGCCCCTCGACGCTCGCGATGAAGCCCTTGAAGCCGACGCTACGCGCCTCGAGGTCTCCTCGCTTCGCGCGCCGAGCGGCCTCGAGCGCTCGGTCGAGGACGGCCTTCGTCTCGGCGACGCCGTCGCCGTCGCCGAAGAGGCCTTCAGCCGCCAACAGCCACTCGCTCGAGGCCTCCGCGTCGAGAGCACACGCGGCAAAGGACTCGGCGGCTTCGGCATGGACCGCGCCTGCCTTGGGCCGGAGGTGCTGGAGGTCGTACACCGTGGCGAGCCGCTGCTTCACCCGTGCGATCCGTTCCAGTTCTGCGGACCCGTCGAGCGCGGCGGCGACCTCCTCCCAGACCTGTGTCGCCTCGGCGAGCTCTCCGGACAGCTGTGCGCACCTCCCGAGCTCGTCGAGGGTGCTAAGGCGCGCCGGCTCGTCCTCACCCTCGACCCAGAGCTCGAGCGCTTTCCTTGCGGCGGCGGCGGCATCCCGGTAGGCGTGCACCTCGCAGAAGCCCCGGGCAGCTTCGAGGAGTAGCGGCCGGGCGCGCGCGGGCTCTCCTCCGGCCAGCCAGTGCTCTGCGAGCAGGCGCGGCTCGGCGCCACGCGCCTCGAGGAGCTCGGCCAACGCGCGGTGGAGCGACCGCCGACGGGGCCAGGGCGTGTCGACGTAGATCGCCTCGCGAGCGAGGTCGTGCCTGAAGGCCGCGATGCCCGGCTCGACCTCGTCCAGCAGGCCGCGCTCGAGGAGCTCCGCGACCCCGGCGTGTTCCTCGAGGACGGCGAGCACGTCGAGCTCGAGCCGCACGCCCACCGCGGCCGCCGCCTCGAGCGAGGCTCGCGCCGCACGCGAAATCCCCTCGGCACGCAGCCGAACGACGTCGCGGACCGTGTCCGGAATCGGCACGGACGCGCCCGGCTCGAGCTCCAATCCGCGGCGCCCGGAAACCAGGAGCCCGCTCTCCTTCAGGGCTGCTGCGAGCTCCTCGACGAAGAAGGGAACACCCTGCGCCCGGTCGTAGAGCGCCGCCCGAAGCATCACTCCCGGTTCCGCTTCGAGGACTCGAGCCGCCAGTAGGGCCGTCGCCTCGGGATCGAGGGGCCCGACGGTGAGCTCGGCGAGCCGGCCCGCGCGGCGGAGGTCGGTGCGCAAGCGGCGAAGCGGGTGCCCGCGCGGAATGTCCTCCGTGCGGTAGGCGCCGAGCACGAGCAGCGGCCAGTCTTCGGCCGCCGAAGCGAGCGACGGCAGCAGGTCGACCGTCGCCGCATCCGCCCACTGCAGGTCGTCGAGGAAGATCACCGCCGGGCGCCGACCGGCGATCGTCTCGAAGGCTCGGCAGATCGCGGCGAAGAGCGTCTCCCGATCCGGCGATGCGGGCGAACCGCAGAGCTCGGGCAGGAGAGTCGAGAGGTGGTCACCGAGCGGCCCCATCGTCGCGAGCCCTTCGGGCTCCCGGCGCAGGAACTCCCGCAGAGTCGCGACCACGGGGCCGTACGGCGACGCTCCCCGCTCGCTGGCCATGCCCTGAAAGGCCGCCAGCTCGCTCGCCGCGATCGCCTCCTCCGCGAGCCGCGTCTTTCCGACGCCGGCCTCGCCGGCCAGGAGCAGCAGCCCCCCATCGCCGGCTGCCGCCGAGGTGAGGACACCCGCGAGTTCCTCCAGCTCTCGTTCACGCCCCACCAACGGATCTCGCCTCCTCACGTCAGCGAGTCTAGGACGCGCCGGCGGGCCTGCAAACCCGCCGGCGCGCATGTTCGTTCTCGTCAGTGGTGTCCGTGCAAGCGCTCGCGAGTGGTGACGTAGATGTCGGTCGAGCCCTCGGTTCCGGGCCTGTTCGAGCCGAACAGCATTGTCCTCCCGCCGCGCGAGAGCGAAGCTCGTGTCTCGTTCGAGGCCGTGTTGACGTCCAGACCGAGATTGACCGGCGCCGACCACTCCGCCCTGCGGCTGTCCCGGGTCGACGAATAGATGTCCGGGCCGCCCAGGGTGCCGGGCCGGGTCGAATCGAACACGACCTCGAGACCGTCGAGCCGAACGTTGGGGCGAGCATCCTGATCGGCCGTGTTCAGCCCGAGGACGAGCTCGGCGGGTCCGAAGCTGCCACCCGAAAGCTCCTCGGCCTGGTAGATGTCCGAGTCAGGCTGCGTGTTCGGTGGCTCCGGCGCGTAGCCGCCCGGGCGGGCACTCGAGAAGTAGAGGACGTGACCGCCATGGCCCGCGAACAGAGAGGGGCTTGCCTCGGCGGCCGGGCTGTTTACGTGGCAACCGAGGTTCGCAGGCGCGTCCCACTGCCCGTCGCGGAGACGTGTCACGTACACGTCGGCGTCCCCGCAACCGCCGGGCCTCGTGCTGACGAAGAAGAAGCGAGGGCCCCGCGTGGGGCTCGGGCAGAAGTCGTCCTGGGGGCTGTTGACCGGCGCGCCGAGGTTCACCGGAGCGCCCCACGGGTCACCGCGGTGCGCTCGCGTGGCAACCCAGATGTCGAGCCCACCGACTCCACCCGGCCGGTTCGATGCCATGTACAGGCTGAGGCCGTCGGGAGCCTGGATCGGGCAGCCGTCGAGGAACTGCGTGTTCAGCTCCGTGCTCGTCCCAGGGATGGACTCCAAGTTGATCGCCGGTTCCCAGTCCGAGAACCGGGGCGGATGGGCGAAAGCCGCAGCCGTGACGACCAGCATTCCGAGGACGACCGCCGCGACGGCAGCCCTGCGTGTGTTGAAGAGCATGGTCCCTCCTTTTCGCTTGACTCGAAGCTAGGAGGGCGCGGACGCAACAGCATCAGCAGGATTGCCGTAATTTCGCAGGCGGATGCCGGGTCACTCCGAGCTAGCTCAGCGAGCGCTCGTGAATGAGCCTACGCTCGGCTGAAGAACTCGCGGGCGCTCTGCCTGCCGAGCAGGAGGTAGAGCACGAGCGCGTTCAAGCCGCCGACGACGAGCGTTGCCCCGAGGACGCCTGACTCGGCGCGGAACGCGTAGACGACAACAACGACGAGTCCAAGTGTCGACAGCGCGATCATCACGTAGTAGCCGAGGCGGCTCCCTCGCAGGAGGAGCCACGAGGCGATCGCGTAGACGATCCCGAAGGCGAGCACGCCGCCGGCGAAGGAGTCGTCCATCGAGTTCGCCACAGCGAGCCCGAGCAGCCCGAAGCCCACCTCGAAGATTGCCTTGGCGATGCCGATCATCCCCGCGAAGGCGACGGGGCCCGGCACGTCTCTCGATTCGAAGTCCAGAGCCCCGCTCATGTGTCCGCGGAGACTATCTCGCGCCCTGCCCGCGCGCGACCGGGTGTGCGCCGCTCTACAGCCGCTCGATCACGAAGCGACGCCATGCGGTTCGCACCTCACGAGCTCGATCGGCCAGCTCGGCCAGCAATCTGTCGAGCTCGTCGACATGCGCGCGGAACTCGTGCACCCGGCGAAAGGCGTCCGCGATCTCGCCGAGCGAGGTGGAGGGATCACCGTCGAGCCGGCCAAGTCGCCCTTCGAGGCGCCGCAGCTCACCGTGCAGGATGAGCGCGCAGGCTCGACCCTCGTCTGTCAGCTTCCGAAGCTCGGCCTCGGTGACCGGGCGTCGAGGATCCGCCAGCACGTCGCGCACGCGCCTTCTGAGATCGGTGTCGAGCTCCAGCCAGGCATCCGGCATGGCCGGGCCGGAGATTACTGAAGCGGCTTGGTGTTCGCGGGTGACCTAGCGGACGAGGTACGCGGCGCGGCCGTTTGCCCCCGAGGCCCAGCAGGCGTTCGGGTTCGCGCAGTCCACGGTGTGGAGGCTGCCCTCGTCGAAGCCCGTCCAGGTCCGGCCCTTGTTCCGCGTGAAGTCGCTCCCGGTGAGCCCGACCGCGATCGCGGTGTTGCCGTTGACCCAGGTCGCGCCGGACCGGTACTCGGGCGGAGCACCCGTCAACAGCGCCCACGTGCTGCCGCCGTCGCGCGTAGCTGCGAAGTTGTTCGGGGAGGTCGCCGGCAGGGCGAAGTCGCCGCCGACCGCGAGCCCGTGCTGCTGGCTCCGGAAGGCGAGCGCGTTGATCCCGGTGGTCGGCCCGCTGTTCATGGGCGTCGCGCTCACGCTCCACGTCCGGCCGCGGTTGCGAGACGTGAAGACACGCGCCTGCGCGGAACCGCCGGTTCCGAACCATGCACTCCGACCGTGGTTGCTCGTGATGCACTGGCCGCTGGCGGCGAAGGCGAACTCGCCCGTCAGCGCCGGAGGCATCCCGGCTGGATCGACGACATTCCAGGTGCGGCCGTTGTCGGTCGTCTTGAGGATTCGGAACTTCACGCCGTCCGGCGGGTCGGAGAGCGCGAGCCCGACCTTCTTGTTGAAGAAGGTCATGCAGTCGTAAAACGCGTTCGCGTCGGTGTTTTGGAAGACGAGTGTCCAGGTCTGCCCACCGTCCGTCGTCCGGTAGATCCGCGAATCGGTCCCGGTGCCGGCCGACATGATCAGGGCGCGGTTCGGCCCGAACGCCTCGTTGTCGCGGAACTGGAGCGTCGAGGTGCCCGGTGGGCCGACCGACTGCCACGTGGCTCCGCGGTCCAGCGTGCGCAGGACCGTG
>JBKPFP010000414.1:0-4689 GCA_046744435.1 Actinomycetota bacterium
GACGACGTCCAGCAGCGGCTGCAGAGGCGCTCCCGAGTCGACGAAGACGGCCGTCCCGCCCGGCTCGTCGGCGACGAGGTAGGCGTTCGAGAGCCAGTCCGGATGCATCGAGCGTTCGACCAGCAAGACGCCGCTAGGCTACTGGGATCACCGACGAGGAGGACGAATGGCCGGGCTGATGGAACGCACGATGACTGTGATCAAGGCGAAGCTCTCGAAGCTGATCGGGCGGGCGGAGGACCCTCGCGAGACACTCGACTACTCGTACGAGCAGCAGCGCGACATGCTCACGAACGTCAAGCGCGGGGTCGCCGACGTCGCCACCGCGAAGAAGCGCCTGCAGTTGCAGTCGGACAAGCTCGAGCAGAGCGTCCCCAAGCTCGAGTCCCAGGCGCGCGAGGCGCTCGCCGCCGGCCGCGAGGACCTGGCCAGGATGGCGTTGGAGCGCAAGACCGCCGCGCAGACGCAGCTGCAGGATCTCGACCGCCAGGTCGAGGATCTCGACCAGCAGCAGCAGAAGCTCGTCGAGAACGAGAAGACGCTATCGGCGCGGATCGAGTCGTTCCGCAGCCAGAAGGAGGTCATCAAGGCCCAGTACTCGGCCGCCGAGGCGCAGGTGCGGATCGGGGAGGCCGCGACCGGGATCGGCGACTCGATGACCGACACCGGCCAAGCCGTCGAGCGCGCGCGGGAGAAGACCGAGGAGATGCAGGCGCGCGCCGGCGCGATGGACGAGCTGATCGAGGCCGGCACTCTCGAGGATCTGAGCGCAGGCGGCCAGACGCAGCTCGACCGCGAGCTGGCGCAGCTGTCCTCGAAGGCGAAGGTCGACGAGGAGCTCGAGAAGATGAAGACCGAGATCGGCGCCGGGACCCCGCAAAAGGAACTGCCGAGCTAGAAAGGCAGGAACTCAATCCGAAGGGGCTTGCGAGGCAGCGGGCAGATCCAACCACACGCTGTTAACGGCGCTGGCATGCGAGCTTGAGAGCTTTTAGTCGCCGGAAGTGCGCAGCACTTTCGGCGAGTCCCGGCCCCGTGGGCCGGGACCTAAATCGGTGCGTCGAAGAGGGCGAACCAGCGCGAGAGGTCCTGCTCGATCGGCAGCTCGTGCTCGAGCTTCGCCTTGAGCTCGAGCTCGTTCGCGTTGTCGCGCTCCTTGCCGTCCTTGGGAATGAACGGCCAGAACTTGCCGCGCTTGAAGCCGTAGATCAGGTAGAGCGGGTGGTCAGGGCCGTCGAAGCGGAAGACGGCGGCCAGCAGCTGCTCGCCGAAGCCTCGCGCCACAAGCTCCGAGGCGACGAGGTGGACCGTCGGGAGGAGCTCCTCGAAGTCGTTGTCGTGAATGATCAGCCACTCGTAGCCGAACGCGTCGCCGCGCCGCTCGATCCGCGAGGCGGACTCCTGGGCGGCGACGTCCAGCAGCTCCTGCATCTCGTTCTCCGCGTGGACGAACTCGGCGGCGGACATCGGCTTGAAGACGACCGCGGCCGAGCCCGAGGGCTTCAGGCCGAGCTCGGCCTCGAGCGTGATGCGCGCCGCCGAGAGCGCGAAGAGCTGTTCCTGGACGGCCTTCTTGAGCTTCTTGCGGCCGAAGAGAACGTTAGTGAGGCCCAACTACAGATCGACGGGAACGGGCCGGCCCATCTCGCGCGCGATGGCGCTGAGGCGGGCAAGCCTCTTCTCGAGCGGCGGGTGCGTCATGAAGAGCTCGGCGAAGCCGCGCTTGACGTTCGTCGGGACGATGAAGAACGCGTTCATGCCCTGCACCTCGCGCAGGTCGCGTTGCGGGATCTGCGTGATGCGACTGGCGATCTTCTGGAGCGCGCTCATCAGGTTCTCGGGCGCGCCGGTGATCAGGGCGGCGCCGCGGTCTGCGGCGTACTCGCGGTAGCGCGAGATCATCATCATCAGGATGTAGCTGACGAGATACGTGATGAGCGAGACGGCGAAGAGGATCAGCCAGACCGGTGCGCCGCCGCGGTCACGATCCCCGCCGCCGAACATCCCGCCGAAGAGCCCGAAGCGGGCCAGCGTCGCCGCGACCATCGCGAAGAAGCTCGCGATCGTCATGACGGCGACGTCCCGGTTGCCGACGTGCGTGAGCTCGTGCGCGAGCACGCCTTCGATTTCCTTCGGCTCGAGCCGGTTCCACAGGCCCTCGGTGACGGCGACGACGGACCGCTTCGGGCTGCGCCCGGTCGCGAACGCGTTCGGCACGTCGGTCGGGATCACCGCGACCCGCGGCTTGGGCAGGTCGGCCATGGCGGCGAGCCGCTCGACCATGTCGTGCAGCTCCGGAGCCTGGTCACGCTCGACGACCTTCGCGCCCGAAGCGAGCAGCGCGATCTTGTCCGAGGTGAAGTACTGGACGAAGGCCAGCACGCCCAGAATCAGGATCACGGCGAAGATCCCGATGTTCGTGAAGCTGAGGATGAAGACGAAGAAGAGGACGTAGAGCAGGCCGAGCGTGAACATGGTCGTGACCATGCGCAGCGACAGGCCGAAGTCTCGTCCGTATGCCTTGCGTTCCATGGAAAATCGGCTCCTTGAAAAGCTTGGTTGCGAGATCGATTGTAGCCGTGGGGGTTCTCGCGGCCGCCGCCTTGGGAACCGCGGTGCCCGCAGACGCGGGCCGGGTCCAGTTCCGGATCGACGAGC
Source organism: Actinomycetota bacterium (assembly GCA_046744435.1). GTDB lineage: Bacteria > Actinomycetota > Thermoleophilia > Gaiellales > Gaiellaceae > VAXT01. Next base: position 2,659 of record JBKPFP010000414.1, read on the forward strand.
CGACGTCGGACTTCCTCGACTGGGGCGCCACCGGCCGGCTCGTGCCGGGGCGCGGGCCGACGTTCAGCCGCGAGGAGGCGCTGCGCTCCCTGGGCGAGGTCATGGACATCCGCTGCCCGTGTCCGTACACGATCTATCTCACCCTGCCGCCCTCCGGGAAGGCGCGGCATTACCGGGGCCTCTACCGCATCGGGATCAGCGGCCCGGGGTACCCGCCCGGCTCCATGCTCGTCTCCGACCGCACGCGCATCCCCGGCCTGGTCTCCATCAACGACATCGAGCCGACGGTCGATGCCCTCGACGACGGAAAACGGCCGCCCGTCACGGCTCGCGAGGTCGACGACGTCGGCGCCCGGCTGATCGACCTCGAGCGGCGCCTCGACGAAGTGCATGACACGAGGGAGCCGGCGGGGCTCGTCCTGGCTGGGTTGATCGCGCTCTTCACCGCGCTCGCAATCATGCGCCGGTCGACGTTCTTCGGCCGCGCGGCGCTGCTCACGGCCCCGATCGGGCTGGCCGCTGCGCTCGGGCTCAGCGCGCTCGAGGTGACCGCTCCCTGGTCGGCGGTCCTCGGCATCGCCGTGGCGTGCAGCGTGGCGGCGCCGTTACTCGCCTGGGCAACGGGGGAGCGCCCCGCGCTGGCCCTCGCGCTGCTGGCCATCTTTCCCATCTATCTCGTCGTGCTCTCGGTCTCGACCGAGACGAGCTCGCTGGCCGCCATCGGCGCCAGGCCCGAGAACGGTGGTCGCTTCTACGGCTTCCAGAACCAGGTGGAAACCATGCTGCTCGTGCCCGCAATGCTCGGGGCGGCGCTCGTCCCGCTGATGCTCTTCGCGCCGGTCGCGATCCTAATCCTCGTCACGGTGGGCGGCAGCTTCGCCGGGGCGGACGGCGGCGGCCTGCTCGTCTTCGCGAGCGGATTCCTCTTCCTCTGGATGCGGCTGCGCGGCGTGCCGCTCACAGCGCGCAACCTGGCGCTTGCTGGTGCCGCCGTCATCGCGGCCGGGCTCGTCCTCGTCGGTCTGGACGCGGCGCTCGGCGGTTCGAGCCACGTCACCCGCTCTCTCTCCGGCGGCCCGTTCGAAGTCGCGGGCGACCTCGTGCACCGGGTGCGGCTGACCCTGGGCGGGCTCGTCTCCTCGGCGCACGCCGCGCTGATCGCTGCCGTCTCGTTACCGACGCTGGTCTGGCTGGCCCTGCGCAAGCCGCGCTTCGCCGTGCTCGACGCCGTGCTCGTCGCCCTGCTCGTCTCGCTGATCGTGAACGACTCGCCCCGCGACATCCTCGGCTGGGGCGCCCTAACCGCGGCGGCGCTGCGCTTCTGGAGAGAGAGCAGCGAGCCCGTCTATTAGGGCCGCTCGGCTGTGAGTCCACTTGTGTCGACCGGTCAGTTCAGACGGATGCCCGGCAAAGCCGGTCATCCTGGAGGCGGCATCGCAAGCGATGCCTTAGACTCGCGCGCCAGTGCGTCGCTCCGTTCTGATCGCCCTCGCCGTCGCCCTCCTCGCCGGCTGCGGCGGCGAAGAGACGGTCTCTCCGACCGGGCGTGTCGAGGGGACGCTGCCGAAGCAGGAGGCCGGCAACCCGGCAGCGGGCAAGGCGGTCTTCGCCGCCAACGGATGCGGCGGCTGCCACACGTTCACTCCCGCGGGCACAAAGGGCACGATCGGCCCGGATCTCGACAAGGCGCTGCAGGGCAAGGACGCCGACTTCGTGCGTGAGTCGATCGTCGACCCGAACGCGGAGGTCGCCGAGGGGTTCCAGCCGAACGTGATGCCGCAGACCTACGGACAGCAGCTGACCTCGAAGCAGGTCGCAGACTTGGTCGCGTTTCTCCAAAGCCAGCCCTCGTAGGATGATCGACCTCAGGGCGGCCCGCGCCGATCCCGAGGGCTACCGGGCGGCCCTCGCGCGCAAGGGCGCCGCGGAGCTCTTCGACGAGCTGCTCGAGGCGGACGCCCGCTGGCGGGAGCTGGTGCCTCTGGTCGACGAGCTTCGCGGGCGCCAGAAGCTCCAGGGCAAGCCGACGCC
>JBKPFP010000433.1:0-1869 GCA_046744435.1 Actinomycetota bacterium
CGGACGATGATCGAGTCGAAGGGCGGCGAATCGATCAAGGGGATGACGATCAAGGATCCGGATCTGATCGACCACGGGCGCCGCGTCGCCGAGGCGCTGCCGCTCTGGGGCCCGGCAAACATCCAGTGCTTCCGCGAAGAAGACGGGACGCTCCTCGTCACCGACGTCAACCCGCGCTTCGGCGGCGCCTTCCCGCTCCCACTGGCAGCCGGCAGCCGCTACCCGGAGCTGGCGATCGCGCTCGCGAACGGCGAGCGCCCGGAGCCGCGCGTCGGCGACTTTCGCGAGGGCGTCGTCATGACGCGCTTCTTCTCGCACCTCTGCCTGACCGAAGGGTCGGACGGGCTCGAGCCGTTCGCCGAGGAGATCCCCGAGCCCGTGGCGAGCGAGCCCGGCGACGCGTGACGACCACGACACGCCGCCCCCCGGAGCCGGACCTCGACGCCGAGCGCGAGGTCGACCTCGGCCGCTATCTCGACGCGCTCGTCGCACGCTGGTGGCTGCCCGTCGTCGGCCTGCTCGTCGGCGTCGCCCTCGGCTACCTGCTCTCGGTCGGCGGCGAGGACACGTACCGCGCCCAGTCGACCGTGTACATCGGCTCGCCGTACGCGCCGAACGGCGTCACCTTGCTTCCGGCCAGCCTCGTCACCAACCAGAGCACCGTCAACCGGATCGTCCGCTCGGAGGACGCGATCGAGGAGGTGTCGCGCGAGTCCGGGATGCCGAGACCGAAGTTGCGCGACGGGATCTCGACGCGTCAGCTGAGCAGCGGTCTAGGGCGGCTCGTGCCGAGCCAGCTCTACGTCGTCTCCGTCCAGGGGGACGACCGCGCCGAGGTGCAGGCTGCGACACGGGCCCTCTCCGAGCGCCTCGTCGACCGCGTCGGCGGCTTTGCGCGGGCGAAGATTCAGGGCTTCCGCGCCGAGCTCCGCTCCCAGAACACGCAGCTGGAGGCAATCGATCAGCAGGTCGACGCCGCGCAGGCCGCGCTCCGGGGGTCGACTGGAACGGAGCAGGCAGTATGGGCGACTGCCCTCTCGGTCGCCGAGCAACGGCGCGGCACGCTCGAGCAGGACCGGATCGAGACGCGCCAGCTCCTCGCTCAGGCGGAACAGGTCGAGCTGCCGCAGGTCCTCACGCGAGGGGTTGCCACCAAGACGACCGCCCGCTCCTCACGCAACTCCATCGCCGTCGCGGGCCTCATCGGCCTGCTGGTCGGCCTCGCCGCCGCGCTCCTCTGGGAGCCGATCGCGGCGCGCACCGCCCGAGACTGATGCTCGACGGGAAGCGCGTCGCCGTCGTCGTGCCCGCGTACGACGAGGAGAAGCTGATCGGGACGACGCTGAGCGGGATCCCCGAGTTCGTCGACCGCGTCTTCGTCGTCGACGACGCCTCGCGTGACGGCACCGCCGAGCAGGCCCGCTCGGTCGGCGACGGCCGGGTCGAGATCGTCGTCCATGAGCGCAACCAGGGCGTCGGCTCGGCGATCCTGACCGGCTACCGGCGCGCGCTCGAGGAGGGCGTCGAAGTCACCTGCGTGATGGCCGGCGACAACCAGATGGACCCGGCCGACCTCGAGGCAATCGCGGGCCCGGTCGCGCGCGGCGAGGTCGAGTACGCGAAAGCGAACCGCCTCTTCACCGGGCGCGCCTGGGAGCTGATCCCGCGCACCCGCTACCTCGGCAACGCGGTCCTCTCGCTCCTCACGAAGATCGCCTCGGGCTATTGGCACGTCGCCGACTCGCAGTCCGGCTACACGGCCATCTCCCGTGAGACGCTCGACCTGCTCGACCTCGACCGCATCTATCCGCGTTACGGGTTCCCGAACGACATGCTCGTGCACCTGAACGTGCTCAACGCGCGCGTGCG
>JBKPFP010000370.1:0-3679 GCA_046744435.1 Actinomycetota bacterium
CTCGCGCCGATCCCGCGCCCGCCGCCGGTGACGAGCGCGACGCCGCGCGACTCAGAGGGCATTTGCGATCTCCTCCAGCGACTCGGGGTTCTCGAGCGACGAGAGGTCGCCCGGGTCGTCGCCGAGCGCGGTCGCGCGCACGGCGCGGCGGACGATCTTCGCGCTACGCGTCTTCGGCAGCGCGCCGACGAAGAGGACGCGGTCGGGGCGGAACGCCTTCCCGAGGCTCGCCGCCGCAGCGTCCCTGACCTCGGCCGCGAGCTCGGCGCTCGGCTCTCGGCCCGGCGTGAGCACGCAGAAGACCCACGCTACTTCGCCCTTCACCTCGTGCGGCACGCCGACCGCGGCCGCCTCCGCGACGGCCGGATGCCCGACGACCGCCGACTCGATCTCGGCCGGGCCGATGCGCTTCCCGGCCATGTTCAGCGTGTCGTCGGAGCGGCCGTGCAGGAACCAGTAGCCGTCCTCGTCGACCGACGCCCAGTCGCCATGCACCCAGACGCCCGGAAACCGGCGCCAGTACGTGTCGAGGTAGCGCTCGGGATCGCGCCAGAATCCGCGAGTCATCCCGGGGAACGGCTTGCGGCAGACAAGCTCGCCCACCTCGCCGCGCACCGGGTTGCCGTCGGCGTCGACGACGTCCATCGCCATCCCGAGCGCGGGCCCGCCGAGCGAGCACGCCTTGATCGGGATCGCCGGCGTGGGAGAGAGGAAGCACGCGCCGACCTCCGTCCCGCCCGAGCAGTTGATGATCGGGCAGCGCCCGCCGCCGACCTGCTCGAAGAGCCAGCGATACGGGTCCGGGTTCCACGGCTCGCCGGTGGTGACGATCGTCCGCAGCGAGGAGAGGTCGGTCTGGGGCTCGCCGTACGGGATCAGCGCGCGGACGAGGGTCGGCGAGATGCCGAGAATCGAGACGCCCTCTGCCTCGAGCAGGCTCCAGAGCCGGTCCTGCGGCCAGTCGGGCGCGCCCTCGGCGAAGACGAGCGTGCTGCCGAGCGCGTGCCCGCCGACGACGGTCCACGGGCCCATGATCCAGCCCATGTCGGTGACGAAGTGGATCACGTCCTCGGGGTGCGCGTCGGCTTGGTAGCAGACCTCGCGTGCGATCGAGACGAGAAAGCCGCCCTGCACGTGGAGCACGCCCTTCGGCGTCCCCGTCGTGCCCGAGGTGTACGTGAGCAGGTACGGGTGCTCGGAGTCGACCTCGAGTGCCGGCAGCTCGCCTGGAGAGTCGGCGACGAGGTCGTCCCAGGGCGCGAGCACGACGTGCTCGACGCTCGGCGCGGAGCGCCGTGCCTCCTCGAGGATCTCGAGCATCGGCACCTCGCGTCCGCGGCGGAGCGAGGAGCGGGTGGTGATCGCCACCTTGGCGCCGGAGGCCTCGAGCCGCTGCGCGACGGCGGGCGCGGCGAACCCGGAGAAGATCGGCACTTGCACCGCGCCGATGTGCGCGCACGCGTGTGACGCGACGGCCACCTCCTGCGACATGGGGAGAAAGGTCGCCACGCGGTCGCCGGGCTCCACGCCCAGCCGGACGAGCGCCTCTCCGAGGCGCGTCACCTCGGCGGACATCTCGGCGTAGGTGAGCGTGCGCCTCGAGCCGTCCTCGCCGAGCGTGACCGCCGCGAGCGCGTCGGGACGCCGCTTCGCCCAGCGGTGGACGCAGTTCCAGGCGATGTTGACGCGTCCGCCGACGAACCAGGTCGCCCACTCGGGACCGCGCGAGAGGTCGACGACCTGCTGCCACGGCTCTGCGAACTCGAGGCCCATGTCCTCGATCGCGGCGGGCCAGAACCACTCCGGGTCCTCCTGCGAGCGGCGCACGAGCTCCCAGTAGTCGTCGATGCCGTGCCGGCGCATGAGGCGGACGACGTTGGCGTGCTCGAGCACTGCCTCGTCGGGCTGCCAGATGAATCGAGTCTCAGTCTTCATCAGAGTGGCGCAAGGTGATAGCGCATGCTAACTTAGTGGCTGCTAACCGAGAGGGGCCGAAGTGCGAGCACGAATCTTCGCAGAGGAAAACCGGAAGTGGTGGACGCTCGCCGCTGTTGCGTTTGGCCTCTTCATGATCATGCTCGACAACACGGTCGTCTTCGTGGCGCTCTCCGCCATGCAGGAGGACCTGAACATCTCGACCTCCCAGCTCGAGTGGGTCGTCAACGGCTACGCGCTCACGTTCGCCGTGCTGATCCTCACCGGTGGCAAGCTCGCCGACCTCCTCGGGCGCCGGCTGATCTTCATCGTCGGCCTTGTCATCTTCACGATCGCGTCGCTCGCGTGCGGCCTCGCGACGACCGCCGCGTTCCTGATCGGTGCGCGAATCGTGCAGGGCGTCGGCTCGGCGTTGATGAATCCAGCGACGCTCTCGATCATCACCGCCACGTTCCCGCCGAAGCAGCGCGGGACGGCGATCGGCATCTGGGTGGGCGTCTCGGCGATGGCGCTCGCGATCGGCCCGCTCGTCGGCGGGCTGATCACCGAGCACATCCACTGGAGCTGGATCTTCTTCATCAACGTGCCGGTCGGGATCGCCGCGATCGTCGTCGCGAGGCTCGTGATTGACGAGACGCGCGACACGTCACGCGAGCAGCGGCTCGACCTTCCCGGCCTGTTCGTCTCGGGGGTCGCGCTCTTCGCGCTCACGTACGCGCTGATCGAGGCGAACCAGCACGGCTGGACGTCGCCGCTGATCCTCTCCCTCTTCGCGGTCGCCGCGGTCGGCCTCCTCGGCTTCGTGCTTCTCGAGCAGCGCCAGCGGCTGCCGATGCTCGACCTCAACCTCTTCCGGAACCCGACCTTCGCCGGCGCGAACGTCGTCATGTTTCTCGTCGCGCTCGCGATGTTCGGGGTCTTCTTCTTCGTCTCGCTCTACATGCAGAACATCCTCCGCTACTCGCCGACCCAGGCGGGAGCGGCGTTCCTGCCGATGACGATCCTCATCGTCCTGCTCGCGCCGATCGCCGGCCGGCTCTCCGACCGGATCGGGTCGCGCTGGCTGATGGGAGGCGGGCTCGTCCTCGTCTCGGCCTCGCTCGTGATCCAGTCGACCTTCGGCTTGCACACGAGCTTCTGGGGCATTCTCCCCGCGATGCTCGTCGGCGGCATGGGCATGGCGTTCGGGATGACGCCCACCGCCGCGGCCGCGATGAGCTCCGTCCCGGTCGACAAGGCCGGCGTCGGTTCCGCCGTGCTGAACAGCATGCGGCAGGTCGGCGGCTCGCTGGGCATCGCGCTGATGGGCGCGATCGTCGTCGCCTCGGTGACCGTGCCGGCGACCGATCCGCGTGCGCCTGAGCAGTTCATCGACGGCTTCCGCCAGGCCGTGCTCGTCGCGGCCGCGATCGCGCTCGCCGGCGCGGTCGTGGCGGTGCTCACCGTCCGCAAGGTCCGGCACGAGCCCGAGCAGCAGCCCCTTTTGGAGGCGGCATGAAGGCGAGGCTGTCGGCGGAGCAGCGCAAGGCTGCCGTCCTCGACTGCGCGTGCGGCATCTTCTCCACGGGCTCGTACCGGGGGACGACGACCGCCGAGATCGCGCGCAGGGCGGGCGTTACGGAGCCGATCCTCTACCGGCACTTCGAGTCGAAGCGCGACCTCTACCTCGCGGTGCTCGACGAGTCGTGGCGGCGCCTGCGCGAGCTCTGGGAGGAAACCATCGAGGCGGAGGAAGATCCCACCC
>JBKPFP010000411.1:0-5356 GCA_046744435.1 Actinomycetota bacterium
GCCGTCTCCCCGGTCGAGTCGGAGACGACGTGTAGCTCGACCGCTTGCTTCGCCATCGAACGGAGCGTACCGCCACCCTGTTTGCAAATGAGATGATGCGCGCCCCAAAAACCGACCCGCCCTGTGAAGGAGGTAGAAAAATTGTCTGCCGCTGACCCTGGGCTTGGCTCGTCCAAGCTCACCAGACGACGCTTCCTCGGCAAGATGGGCGCCGGCGCGGCCGGGGCCGTCGCCGTCGGCTCCGGTGTCCTTTCCCACCCCGAGCTCGCGCACGCGGAGCGCAGCCGATCGGATCGCGTCGGACGGATGTTCGGCGGCCTCCAGCCGTTCGCGGAGAACTCTTCGCGCTTGCGCACCGCGCTCCGTGAGGTCGGGCGCCCCGGAGGCATGCTCGACGCGCGCGATGCGCTCGACCGCGGGCCGATCGACCTGATCGTCGATCCCGCCCTGAGCCTGAACAACCCCAACAACCCGACCCACACCGCGGGCACGACGTTCATGGGCCAGTTCATGGACCACGACATGACCTTCGACACGACCTCGCGGCTGGCGCGGCCGACCGCTCCGCAAGGAGCGCTCAATTCACGGACGCCCTCGTTCGACCTCGACTCGGTCTACGGCGGCGGGCCGACGGTCAGCCCCCACCTCTACGACCCGGCGGATTCGATCAAGCTCAGGGTCGAGAACGGGGGTCTGTTCGAGGACCTGCCGCGCACTGCGGACGGCACGGCGATCCTCGGCGATCCGCGGAACGACGAAAACCTCGTCATCGCCGGGCTGCACGCGGCGTTCCTGCTCTTCCACAACAACGCGGTCGACGAGGTGCGCAGCCAGGGGTACTCCGACCCGGCCGAGGTCTTCGCCCGCGCGCGGCGCCTGCTGACCTGGCACTACCACTGGCTGATCCTCCATGAGTTCCTGCCGCTGTTCGTCGGACAGAGCACGGTCGACGGGATCCTGTCCAGCGGCCGTCGCTTCTACCACCCTCAAGGCGAGGCGTTCATCCCGGTCGAGTTTCAGGGTGCGGCTTACCGCTTCGGCCACAGCATGGTGCGCCCTTCGTATCGCGCGAACCTGGCCGGAGACGCGGGCGGGCCGTTCTTCGCGATGATCTTCGAGCCGACCCAGTTCGGTCAGCCCGACCCGGACGACCTCACCGGAGGCAGCCGCGCTCCGCGGCGTTTCATCGGCTGGCAGACGTTCTTCGCCTTCGACGCCGAGGTCAAGCCGAACAAGCGGATCGACACACGCCTCTCGACGCCGCTCTTCCAGCTCCCCGGGAGTGCGATCGCCGGCCCCGAGGGCGAACCGACCGCCCTTGCGCAGCGCAACCTCCTGCGCCATGTCACGTGGGGGATCCCGTCGGGCCAGGCGATTGCCGACGAGATCGGCGCCGATCGACTGCTCCCGAGCCACCTCCAGGAGCTCGCGCAGTTCGGCCTCGGGCTCGACCAGAACACGCCGCTCTGGTTCTACGTGCTCAGAGAGGCCGAGCTGATGGCAGACGGACTGCACCTCGGGCCCGTCGGGGGCACGATCGTCGGCGAGGTGATCATCGGCCTCCTGCAGCTCGACCCTGCTTCGTTCCTCACGGTCGAGCCGGGCTGGCAGCCAACGCTGCCGAGCCGGAGCGGCGAGTTCAAAATGATCGACTTCCTGACCTTTGCCGGGGTCGACCCGGAGACTCGGGGCCAATGAGCTGAGAATCATCGAATCGGTTTCAGAAGCCGAGGTCATCGCCTGTTTCCTGCGGGCCGAGCTCGACTCAGGGCGTTACGGCGAGGTGCTGCGGAAGCTGCTCGACCGGGACGGCCTCGACGTCGACATCCTCACCCGGCCAAATCTCACCGATTCGGCCGCCAACCGCTACCGAAGCAGGCTCCTCGACGAGTACCGCGGTTTCGAGCAGCGGATCGGGCTCTTCGGGGGCTTTCCGGAGCGGGTCGACTGGCATCGCGCGGCGCTCAGTCCTCAGGAGGTGCTCGAGATCCTCTACATCGACTGGGAATGGTGGCTAGAGATCTCGGACGGCACGAGACGGCCGAAAGTCGCAGCGGACAAGATCCGGCGAGGAGAGGTCCCTGGATCGACGGTCGAGGAGCACCGCATGCTCTTCGACGTGGCGCAGCCGGACCTGATCGTCGTGACGAAGCCCGACCGCGCGACGCTCGTCGTCCTCGAAGGTCACTACCGCCTGACCGCGTACGCGATGTTCCCCGAGCTCCTGCCCGACGAGCTCGAGCTGTACCTCGGAGAAGCCGAGGACATGGGAGCCTGGGGCAACTTCTAACGCGGGATCTGCGAGAGCTCGCCGAGCTTGCCCAGCGTCTCCTGGACGTTGAGCAGTAGCCGCAGCCGATTCGCGCGGACGGCCGCATCCTCGGCCATGATCAAGACGTCCTCGAACACCCGGTCGAGCGCCGGGCCGAGCTCGGCGGCCGCTGCGACCGCGGCGTCGTAGTCGCCGGCCTCGAGCGCCGTCTCGAGCTGCGAGTCGAGCCGCTCGAGCGCCTGTGCGACCTCGATCTCGGCGGGCTCGACGAGCAGCGCAGGGTCCAGCTGGGCAGCGGCCCCTTCCTCCTTCTCCGCGAGCCGGCTGGCGCGGATGTATGCGGTGTGGATCGGGGCGAAGCGCTCGTCGGGCAGGGCCGCGAGCGCCTGAGCCAACCGCGCGACCGAGCCGAGGTCGCGCACGCCGGCCTTCCTCGCAGCGCGCACGTATTCGACCGGAACGTCGACGAGGCCCTCGAGCCGCTCCTCGACGAAGTCACGCACCTCGGGCTCTAGCACCGTGCGCGGGATGACCAGGTTCGCCTCAGTGGCCAGCCTGCAGAGCCCGATCGCAGCGCGGCGCAGCCCGTAGGGATCGCGGGAGCCACTCGGGCGGTGGCCGAGGCCGAACGAGACGTTGAGCGTGTCGGTCTTGTCCGCGGCCGAGAGGACGCGGCCTCCCTCGGTCTGGGGAAGCGGCGCATCCGCGCCGTCGGGCAGGTACTGCTCCTCGACGGCCGCCGAGACCGCCTCCGGGTAGCCCGCGAGGCGCGCGTACTCGGCGCCTACGTGCCCCTCGAGCTCGGGGAACTCGCGGACGAGCTCCGACGCCTGGTCGGCCTTCGCGAGCCGGGCCGCCTCGAGCGCCGCCTCGCCGCCGCCGAGCGCCTCGACGAGCTTCGCGAGCCGCTCGGCCTTGTCGGCGTAGGTGCCGGCGCCTGCGAAGAACGTAATCGAGCCGAGCCGCTCCGCGAGCCCGTCGATGCCGACCTTGACGTCGCGCTCGAAGGTGAACGACGCGTCCTCGAGGCGCCCCTCGACGACGTTTTCGACCCCGCCGCGAACCGTCTCCGGGTCGCCGCCGTTGGCCACGAACGCGAAGCGGTTCTCGCCGAGCGGGAAGGCGCGGATGTGGTGCTGGATGGTGGTCTCGATCACACGGCGCGGCAGCTGCAGGTAGCGGTCGTCGAAGCGGCCGTCGATGACGATCGGCAGCTCGACGAGGTACACGACCTCCTCCAGCACCCCGTTCGGGTCGCTCCACTCCCCCACTCCGTCGAGCCCCGCAACGATCTGGCGGCGCCGCGCCTCGGAGTCCGGCTCGACGCCGGCGCTCCGGAGCGTCTCGACGTACGCGGAGGCTTCCGGCACCTCGAGGCGGCCGGAGGTGAAGCGGTGGCCGAAGGTGGCCTCGCCGACGGCGGCGTCCGCGTCGACCATCGCCAGCCGCCAGCGCACCGGCCTGGGAAAGCGGAGGCCGCTGTCGTCCCAGCGCATCGTCTTCGCGAAGGCGAGCCCGCGGACGATCGACTCCACCTGCTCGGGCAGGACCTCGGCGAGCGGCTGCCCCGAGACCTCGACGCCGAGGAAGCCACCGCGCTCCTGCAGCTCCTCGACGGCCACTCCGTGTCGCTTGGCGAAACCCGCGGCTGCCTGCTCCTTCATCTTCACCGGCGGCCCCTTGAGCCACTCGTCGGGCGTCCGCTCCGGGACGTCCTCGACGAGGAGCGCCAGCCGGCGCGGCGTGACGAGCACCTGTGCCGGCTCGGCGCCGAGCGCTCGCCGGGCCAGCTCCGGGAGCTGCGCCTCGGCCTCGCGGCAGGCCGAGGCGGGCAGCTCCTCGCAGCCGATCTCAATCAGGAGCGTCGCCATCGGCTCCCACGTAGAGCTGGGCGAAGCGGTGGGCGAGCTTGCGGACGCGCCCGATGTAGGCCGCGCGCTCGGTGACCGAGATCGCGCCGCGCGCGTCGAGCAGGTTGAACGCGTGCGAGGACTTCAGCACCTGGTCGTACGCTGGGAGCGGCAGCCCTTTGTCGAGCAGCTCCTCAGCCTCGGCCTCGTACTCGTCGAAGCGGCGCTGGAGCACGTCCACAGGCGCCTCCTCGTAGTTGTACCGCGACCACTGCCGCTCGTTCTCGCGGTAGACGTCGCCCCACGTCACGCCCGGCGCCCACTCGAGGTCGAAGACGGACTTCTTGCCCTGCAGGAAGAGCGCGAGGCGCTCGAGCCCGTACGTCATCTCGGCCGGGATCACCTCGAGGTCGATGCCGCCAAGCTGCTGGAAGTACGTCCACTGCGTGATCTCCATCGCGTCGCACCAGACCTCCCAGCCGAGACCCCAGGCGCCGAGCGTCGGCTGCTCCCAGTCGTCCTCGACGAGCCGGATGTCGTGCTTCGTGAGGTCGATGCCGAGCGCGTCGAGCGACCCGAAGTACTGGTCGAGGACGTCGTCGGGCGCCGGCTTGAGGATGACCTGGAACTGGAAGTAGTGCTGGAAGCGGAACGGGTTCTCGCCGTAGCGGCCGTCCATGGGCCGGATGACGGGCTCGACGTAGGCCGCGCGCCACGGCGCCGGCCCGAGCGAGCGCAGAAAGGTGGCCGGGTTGCTCGTTCCCGCTCCCAGCTCGGTGTGGTACGGCTGCATGATCACGGCGCCGCGCTCCGCCCAGTAGCGCTCGAGGGCCGCGATCATTTCCTGGTAGTTCACGCCGCGAAGACTATGAGCTACGGCGGCTCGCGCTCCATGAGCTTGTAGCCGGGCTTCTTGAAGCCGAGCTTCTCGTACAGCGCGTGGGCGTCCTCGGTGTGCAGGAGCCAGCGGCGGTCGGCGAAGGGGCCGTTCTCGACCGCCTCGCGCACGAGCTCGACGCCGAGGCCGCGGCCGCGGTACTCGGGTAGGACGTAGACGTCGGCGAGGTAGGCGAAAGACTGGCCGTCCGAGACGGTGCGCGCGAAGCCGATCAGCCGCTCGTCTTCGTAGAGCCCGACCACGCGCGACGCTTCGCGGACGAGGCGCTCGACAGTCTCGCGCGACCGACCGAGCGCCCAGTACGCATGCTTGGAGAGGAACGCGTGCAGAGCGACG
>JBKPFP010000059.1:0-2971 GCA_046744435.1 Actinomycetota bacterium
ACGATCGCCGGCAGGCGGAGCTTCGGGAAGAGTCCGAGCGCGAGCGGTGCGCCCACCGCAACCGCGGCGACGATCGCGACTCCGTTGAATGAGACGTCGCCCAACGGGCTTGTTGTTCAGCGAACGCCGGCGGGCGCCGCCGCGCCGGCCAGCAGGAGCGGCGCGACGAGACCGGGTCCCGGTGAGTGTGGGAGCCTCACGTGCGCCTTCATCATCGCCTGACGATTTTGACGGTCCGAGGCCGCGCCCGGCCTCGCGACCGCCTGTGCGGGCGCAAAGCCCAGGAAGGATGGGACCGCGCCCGACTAACGCTCGACTTGCCCGTCCTGCGCGTTCCACACCCAAGCGGGCGCTGGCTGAACGCCCACCCTGAGGACCGCACGAAGATCGTCGACGCGCTCCGCGACGCGCGCCGCCTCGCCGGACTCCGCTGAGGCCACTCGCTGAATTTTCCCACGGCGATGCGCAGAAGCGGCTCTCTCGTCCACAATTTCCCATCGCAAGTCGGCGCGTCCGCTCGTCGCTCGCCGTGTCGTTACCTGGCACCCGTCGCTAGGCGATAGGGCAGCATTTGCGTTCGTCGCCTTCGCTGCCCCCTTCGTCGCGCTCGCGCTGATGGGCAAGGACCTAAACGGCTGGGCTTCAAACGTCGCCACGGAATCGCTCGGGATCGCTCTGACCGTGCTGATAATCGAGCGCGTCCTCGCCATGAGGAACGACGCCGACGCGCACCGCGCGTCGATCACGCCATCAACTACATGAGCTTTGAGTTCGGCGAGTTCGGTCGCGCGGTCGCGAACGATTTCGCAACTACTCATCGAGATAGCGAGATCAGCCACGACGCGTTCGAACTGCTCGATCGGTGGCTCCTCGAACAGGAGACCGCAGACCGGGAGCACATCGCCTTGGACTCCGATGGGAAGACTCTCGTCGACTTGGCATGGGACTTTGGCAGCCCGTAGGGCGCGTAAATTCGATCACGGCCGCTTTGCAGGGAGATTCTGCTTTCGCGGCGGACGCCGTGGGCCACGGTCGGCGCCTCAGACGAGGTCCGGCAGCCAAAGCGCCGCCTTCTCAAATGCCGTGGAGGCCAAGCGAGCTCTTGGCGGGTTGTGCTCCTTCACCGCGCAAAACTTCGCCCACGGGCGGGGGCTGCCATCGGCGGGCCTGCGAGATTTTCCTGCAAATCGGCCGTGACCGAATTTACGCACCCTACGGGCGTGGAAGTTTCGGCCATCGGCCTCGGCTGCATGGGCATGAGCTTCGGGTACGGCCCGGCTGCCGACAGGCAGGAGATGATCTCCCTCATCCGCGCCGCCGTCGAGCGCGGCGTCACCTTCTTCGACACCGCAGAGGCGTACGGGCCGTTGCACGAACGAAGAACTCGTGGGCGAAGCGCTTGCGCCGGTGCGCGAGCAGGTCGTGATCGCGACCAAGTTCGGCTTCGCGTTCGATTCCGATGGGCAGCAGCGGGGCTCGACAGCCGGCCGGAGCACATCAAGGAGGTCGTCAAGGGCTCGCTCAAGCGGCTCAAGTTCGACACCATCGATCTGCTCTACCAGCACCGCGTCGACCCTGACGTGCCGATCGAAGACGTCGCCGGCACGGTGAGGGATCTCATCGAGGAAGGCAAGGTGAAGCATTTCGGGCTTTCGGAGCCGGGCGCGCAGACGATCCGGCGCGCTCACGCCGTCCAGCCAATCACGGCCGTGCAGAGCGAATATTCGCTCTGGTGGCGACGCCCCGAGGAGGAAGTGCTGCCCACCCTCGAGGAGCTCGGGATCGGCCTCGTGCCGTTCAGCCCGCTGGGCAAGGGCTTCCTCACCGGCGCGATCACCGAGAACACGACCTTCGACAGACGCGACTTCCGCAACATCGTTCCCCGCTTCATGCCGGAGGCTCGAAAGGCGAACCAAACCCTGGTCGATGTGCTCCGTGAACTCGCGGCTCGGAAGCAGGCGACGCCCGCTCAGATCGCGATCGCCTGGCTGCTCGCTCAAAAGCCGTGGATCGTGCCGATCCCCGGCACCACGAAGCTGCACCGCCTCGAAGAGAACAGCGGAGCGGCTGCCGTCGAACTGACTCCCGACGATCTGCTTGAGATCGAGAGCGCCGTGTCGAAAGTCCCGGTGCAAGGTCACCGGTATCCGGAAAGGCTGGAACAACTCACCGGCCGCTGAGACGCGCACGCCGATCACGGAAGGAGAGGCATCCATGAGCACGTGGACGAGCGACGAGCTCGGCAGGATCGAAGCCGCTGAGGAACTGCAGCTCGCGTCGCTGCGACGCGACGGCACGCTCCGAAACCCGGTGACGATGTGGGTCGTCCGGTACGACGACGACGTGTACGTCCGATCCGTCTACGGACGCGGGTCCTCCTGGTTCCGCGGCGCCCAGACCCGCCACGAAGCACACATCCAGGCTGGCGGCGTCGACAAGGACGTTCTCCTCGTTGAGACCGACGAGGTCAACGACGAGCTCGACGCCGCCTACCGAGCGAAGTACCACCGATACGCCGGAAGCATCGTCGTCAGCATCGTCAGTCCGGAAGCGCGAGCCGCGACGCTCAAGCTCGTGCCGCGCTAGCAAGACGGTTTCCGCGGTAGCGGGTTAGACGCGAATTGTTTCGACATCGATCGAGACCATCACAGGAGAACGAACCATGCAGATCACCAGGAACTCGGCCGAGACCGCGGCCGGGCCGAGCGAGTGGTTCACCGGCGCGGTCTACATCGACGCGATCACGACCCCGTCAGTCCACTCGCGCCTTCTCGCCTCCAGCGTCCATTTCACGCCGGGCGCGCGAACAGCCTGGCACACGCACCCGAAGGGCCTCAGCCGCGGGCGGCTCCTGCGCCGAGTGCCGCGACGACCTCTTCCGGGCCACGAGAGTCGGCATCGAGGAGCTCAACGGGGACGTCGTAGTCGGTCAGGGCAAGCGCGACCTCTTCGGCCCGCTCCGCCCTGAGCC
>JBKPFP010000050.1:0-9116 GCA_046744435.1 Actinomycetota bacterium
GGATCCGACCGCGAGGAGCTCATCCGCTTCGTCCGCGGCGCCTGAGCCGTCAGGAGCGGCTGACGCCCATCGTGATCGAGCCGACGTAGCCGCGGCCGCCGTCCGCGCGCAGGCTCAGCATGGACTTCCGTCCGCCGTTGACGAAGATCGAGTCGTTCACGTTGCGGGTCGTGCGTCCGGGCCGGCGCTTGTAGGGCGCGCGCCGGTAGACCCGATCGGTGAGCGTGTCCGGGAAGAAGAGCTGTCCTGTATGCACGACGGAGCCGCCGACGTGCACCTTCAGATGGATGTGCACCGCGCGGCCGGGATACCAGCCCGGGTAGATCGTCTTGAAGACTGCGATCCCGTTCCCGTCCGTTCGCTGGATGCCGCGCAGGAACGTTCGGCTCCTCGCGCCGCTTCCGAAGCCGGAGTAGACGCCGACGGCATCCGCGTGCCAGATGTCGACCGCCGCGCCCTTGATCGGCTTGCAGGTCGATGCGTCGACGACCTCGAGCCGGAGCGTGAGCGGGACGCCGGCCTTGCCTTCCGTGATGTTCCGGCGCACCTTCTCGCCCTCGATGTAGTACGGGCCCTCCGTCAGCTCGGGCGTGAGGACGCAGCTGACCGCGCCGGAGGCGACCGCCGCCGGACCGCCGGCCGCAGCCTCGGCTTGTTCCGAGCCGCTCAGGCGACTCCAGGCGCCCGCGGCGAGGGCCGACGCCGCCAGGCCTCCGAGGCTCATGAGTGCGCCGCGCCGCGTGATGGCGCGCTCCCGTCCGTGTTCGCTCGCGTGCATGCGGCCCAACCTAGGAGCCGGTCCTAAGCGGTCGCTGAGAGGGAGCTAAGAAGTCGCTAAGAGTCGGCGTACGCGAGCGCGTGCAGCTCGGTGACCTCGTCTCCCCCGACCGCGAGCGCGTGCCACGAGTCGCCGTGGTCGCGGCTCTCCCAGATCTGACCGTCGGCCAGGCCCGCGAACAGCCGGCCGTCGGCGGCGACCAGCGCGTACGGCATCGCGGGGAGCGGCTCCGGGAGGCCGCCGGCGAGCGCCTGCCACGGCTCGTCACCGCGGCGGCGATAGATCTTCGCCTGCGGGTTGCGGCCGCCGTGAGCGGCGAACGGCCCCGTGCTCGCGGAGACGTACCAGCGGTCCGGATCCTCCGGGTCGACGGCGACCGACCATGTGTAGTCGCGGTCTCGGCCGTCGTCCGCGGGCTGCCACGTGTCGCCTGCGTCGTCGCTCCACGCCGAGCCGCCCCCGCCGGCTTCGTACGCCCGCCCGGGCGCTGTCGGGTGCCAGGTCAGCGAGTGGACGTCCGGCTGCGCGCCGGGACGGTGGTCGTCCCAGGTCGCGCCGCGGTCGGTCGAGCGCATGAGCCCACCGAGCTCGATCCCGACCAGGAGGACGCCGGCTTCGTGCGGGCTGGGCGCGATCCAGCGCACGTGCGACGTCCACGGGCGGGGCGGGAAGCTCCACGTCGGCTGCGACGGGAGCTCGAGCAGGCTCTTCAGCTCCTGCCAGGTCTCCCCCCGGTCGTCGCTGCGGAAGAGCGCGCTCGGCTCGGTCCCGGCGTAGACGGCGCCGTCGACCGGGCTGACGGCGAGCGAGAAGACCCCGGGCTGGGGCAGCCCGCAGTCCGTCCACGTCCGGCCGCCGTCGGTCGTCCGGCGGACGTCGCCCTCGCGGAGCCCCGCGTAGACCGTGTCCGCATCGCCGGGGTCCAGGGCCAGGCACTGCGCCCGGCTCCCGGTGAGGGACAGCGTCGCCGTCCACGCGTTCCCGGACTCGTCCAGCCGCGCGATCGCATCCCCCGTAGCCGCGTACAACCGTGTCATCTCACGTCAAGCTAGCCGGACCCGTGGCGGCGGGGAATGTTCCCGATACGCTCGGAGTTGAGGAAAGCGAGATCAGGGAGCTCCCGATGCGACTCGAAGGCATTCACCACATCACGGCGATCACGGCCGACGCTCCACGAAACGTCGACTTCTACGCGCGCGCTCTCGGCCTGCGCCTCGTCAAGAAGACGGTCAACCAGGACGACCCGACCGTCTACCACCTCTTCTACGCCGACGAGCGTGGCTCGCCCGGCTCTGACATCACATTCTTCGAGTACCCGGGCGCCCGCCGCGGCCGCGCCGGCGCGGGCCTGGTGCACAGGGTCGTCTGGCGTGTCGCCTCGGAGCAGGCACTCGACTTCTGGGAGGAGCGCCTGCGCGGCGAGGACGTGCCGCTGACGCGCAGCGACGGGCGGCTCACCTTCGCCGATCCCGAGGGCCTCGAGCTCGAGCTGAGCATCGTCGAGACCGGCGACGAGCCGCTCGTGGCGGAACATCCTGAGATCCCGCAGGAGCATGCGCTGCGGGGCTTCGACGGCGTGCGCGCGTACTCGCTCGACCCCGCAGCGAGCCGCAACTTCCTCGAGCAGTCACTGGCCTTCGAGCCGCGCGACGAAAGCGGCTTCGAGGTGCGGGGCGACCAGCGTGGCTCCTTCTATGTCTACGACGAGGCCCGCGAGCCGGGCATCGGCGGGGCCGGCACCGTCCACCACGTGGCCTGGGCCTCGCCGATGGAGGAGCATGAGGCGTGGCGGCGACGCGTGATCGAAGGCGGCGGATCGCCGACGCCGGTCATCGACCGCTATTACTTCAAGTCGGTCTACTTCCGGGAGCCGAGCGGAGTGCTCTTCGAGATCGCCACGCTCGGGCCGGGCTTCACGGCCGACGAGCCGCTCGAGACCCTCGGGGAGCGACTCTCGCTCCCGCCGGACTACGAGCACCTGCGCGAGCAGCTCGAGCCGGTGCTGACGCCGCTCCCGAACCCGCGCGAGCTCGCCAAGCGTTGAGCGACCTGACCTCGCTGATGTACCGGGCGCGTCCGGCCGCGGGCGACCCCGACGGAGCGCTCGTCCTCTTCCACGGGCGCGGTACGAGCGAGCACGACCTCTTTCCGCTGCTCGACGCGCTCGATCCGGAACGGCGGCTGCTCGGCGTGACTCCGCGCGGTCCGCTGGCGCTACCTCCGGGCGGAGCGCACTGGTACGTGATCCGTGAGCTGGGCTATCCGGACACGGACACGTTCGGCGTCTCGTACGAGCGCGGCTCCAGCTGGCTCGAAGCTCTCGCCGCCGAGACGGGCATTCCGCCCGAGCGGACGGTGCTCGGCGGCTTCTCGCAGGGTGCGGTCATGAGCTACGCGCTGGGCCTCGGCGCCGACCGCCCGCGGCCCGCCGGGATCATCGCACTGAGCGGGTTCGTTCCCACCGCGGAGGGGTTCGAGCTCGACGTCGAGCGCCCGCTGCCACCGGTCGCGATCGGGCACGGCACCTTCGACCCCGTGATCGGCGTCGAGTGGGGCCGGCGCGCCAAGGAGCTGCTCGAGCGGGCGGGGGCCGACGTCATCTACCAGGAGTACCCGCTTCCGCACGCGGTCGATCCGGAGTTCCTCGACGGCTTGCAGCCGTGGCTGCGCGAGGCTGTGAGCGCGAGGGCGAACACCACGGGCTAGATTCGCCCCTTGCGCCTCGCGCTGGTCTCCGACCTCCACGGCAACCTCCCGGCGTTCGAGGCGGTGCTGGCCGAGCTGAAAGACGAGCCCGTCGACGAGGTCGTCTGTCTCGGCGACGTCGCGGTCGGGCCCTACCCGGCCGAGACGATCGCGCGCCTCCGCGAACTGCGCTGCCCGGTCGTGCAGGGGAACTGGGACGACTGGCTCGCGCACGGCATTCCCGAGCTCCACGGAGAGAACGGCAAGATGCTCATCGACCAGGGGCGCTGGTGGGGAAAGCAGCTCTCGGCCGAGGACCGGGCCTACCTCGAGGCGCTGCCCTTGACGCTGGAGGTCGCGTTCGACGGGGACGCCCTCTACTGCTTTCACGGCTCGCCGCGCTCGCACAGCGACGCGATCACTCCCGAGACGGACGGCGGTCAGCTCGAGTCGTTCCTCGGCGACCGGCAGGAGGCATTCCTCGCCGGCGGCCACACGCACGTCCAGTTCGCCCGGCCGTACGGGCGGTCGATCTTCGTCAATCCGGGCAGCGTCGGCCTGCCCTTCGACCGCTGGCCGCCCAGGGGCGAGACACCCGTGCTCCCCTGGGCCGAGTACGTGGTGCTCGAGTCGCGGGACGGTGAGGTCGCGGTCGACCTGCGCCGCGTCGACTACGACGTCCAGGCGCTACTCGACGCGACCCTTGCCAGTGGCGTCCCCCACGCCCAGTGGTGGGTCGACTGTTGGGATCTCTAGGTCCCGGCCACGGGGCCGGGACCTAGAGCTCGCCTTGCTCGATGCCCGCGCCCTGACGCGCGTGTAGCTGGGTCACGTCGGGAACCGCACACGCGAGGTCGAAGGGACTTGCCCCTGGGGCGGGATCTAGTTGGCCGTGGGGAAGTCGAGTAGGCGCGCCGGCGGCCGACGCGGGCTTTTCTCTCGCGCGAGCGGCGGAGTGAGCGTCGGCGCTGTCCCGAATCCGATCACGGGAATCCCGGCCGACCACATCGCGTGGTCGTACGTCGAGCCGCTCGGAGGATCCGCGGCCGTGTACACGGCATGCGCCTCATTGTCTGCGAAGGACGTCGAGATGTAGTCGCCGACCATGCGCCCTTGCGACGAGTTGGCGACCCAGGTCACGTTCATCGGCCCGGCGAGCTGCCTCGGAAAGCTCCACGTCGCGCCCCCGTTCCAGGACGAGAGGAACCCGACGTTCAGCTGGCAGGTCGACACCGAGCAGTTCGCCACCGGGTAGTAGTAGTAAGTCACTGCGACCCGCCGGCTGTTGCGGTCGGCCCCGAAGCCGGGCAGGAAGTGGTCGGCTGTGCTGGTCACCGGGTCGATCGGCACGCGGGCGACGGCCGTCCACGAGACTCCGTCCGTCGACGTCGAGTAGACGATGTCGTTCGAGGTGCAGCCCGAGCGGAAGCGACAGTCGTGCCAGGCGACGTAGACGCGTCCGGTGCCGTCGACCTCGGCCGAGGGCAGCGGCGGGTCGCGCATACCGCCGGCGACGCTGTGCGTCGACTGGGTGGCGACGAGCACGCTCGAGCTCCAGCTCGCGCCGCCGTCGGTCGAGCGGAAGGCTCGGATCGAGCCGTAGTTCGCCGTGTAGGGCACGACGAGCGTGCCGTTCGGCAGCGCGACCGGCTGACCGCCGAGGCCCGAAGGCAGGCCGGCCGGCGCGATCGGCGGGCCCCAGGTCAGGCCGCCGTCTGTCGACCTGCTCATCAGCAGGCGGTTCCCGAGCGTGTTGTCGTCCCATTCCGTGTAGCAAGTGCCGTAGAACGGGCTCGAGGCGTAGCTGTCACACGCGATCCAGTTCTTGTCGAAGAAGTTGGTCGCGGTCTGCGCGACGGTGACCGGGTTCTGCCAGGTGAGGCCGCCGTTCGTCGAGCGGCTCGTCAGCACGGCCCGGCCCGTAGCGGAGGCATCGATGCCGAGCGTCGAGGCCATCCAGACGTCGTGCATCGCGTCGTAGGCGACCGCCGGGTCGCTCACGCGCGCCCAGGGGCCGCCCTGGTAGATCGTCGTCCCGGGCAGGTTCCCGGTCGTCCAGGTGGCGCCGCCGTCGCTCGATGTCGACCAGGCGACGTTGCTGGCTCCGCCATCGAAGAAACGGCCGGTCTGGACGACGGTCACGATCCTGTTGCCCCACGCAAACGAGTCGGGCTCCGGCTGCGTCGCGTGCTGGCTCTCAGGGTTCGTGTACGTGTCCGAGCTGATCTGGAGCGGCGGATGCGGAACCGCCGACGCTGTGGCGACAGCAATCAGCCCGACCACCAGACCGACGAGCACGGTGCGGCTCCCCCACCCCCGTCTCACGACCCCTTCTTATCACGGCAGGTATCGAAAATCCAATCAGCATGGAAAGCAGGGTCACCCTCGGTTAGTGTCGAGGCGGGTGCGCAGGCAACTTCTGGAGCGGGCGAAGCGGCGGGACGGCGAAGCGGCCACCCGCGGGCCGGACGCCGTCGCCGTGCTCATCGCCGAGCTCGAGGAGCTGAAGGAGGCCCTCCGCGACCGCGCAGGGGCGGTCGCCGCCCGGGAGCGGGCGCTCGAGCGCGAGGAGCGCAAGCTTGAGCTGCGGGAGCGCCGGCTCGGACGCCGCTTCCGCGCACTCCGCGCCCAGCGGCACTGGTTT
Organism: Actinomycetota bacterium; assembly: GCA_046744435.1. GTDB lineage: Bacteria > Actinomycetota > Thermoleophilia > Gaiellales > Gaiellaceae > VAXT01. The sequence continues at coordinate 6,108 of JBKPFP010000050.1, forward strand.
CTCCCCCTCAAGGAGCGGGCGGCGCCGCAGGCCGACGAGGCGGGCGAGCATGAGCGCCGCGCAGCACGGCTCGCGGAATGGGCGGGCGAGCTCGAGCAGCAGGCCGAGGCCGTCTCGGTGCAGACGAGCGAGTTGGAGGCCGCCCGGGCGGACTTCGAGCGCCGCTCGAGCGAGCTCGCCGAGCAGGGGCAGCGCCTCGACGACCGGGGGCGCGAGCTGGCGCGCCGGCAGGAAGACTTCGCGCGTCGAGAGCAGGCCGCGGCCGAGTCGAAGGAGGAGCTGTCGCGCCTGGCGGCCGACCTCACGGCGCGCGAGCTGAAGCTGGGCGCCCTCGACACCCGGGCTGCGGAGCTGGACGCCTCGGCGCAGGAGCGCGAGACGCAGTCCTCGGAGCTCGAGCGCCGCGACGCCGATCTGGCACGGCGGAAGCAAGAGCTCGAAACGCGCGCGAAGACGCTCGAGCAGACGGAGAGCCAGGTGTCCGACCGCACCGCGGAGCTCGAGGAGCGCGAGCGGGCCCTGTCGGCGCGCAGCGACGAGCTCGACCGGCGCGAGCTGACCGCCGGGGAGAGCGCCGGCGACCTCGACCGGCGAACCGCGGCCCTCGACGACCGCGAGCAAGATCTCGTCCGGCGCGAGCAGGCTCTGGCGGGACGCGACGACGAGCTCGAGCGCCGCGAGCGGAAGCTGCGCCGCAAGCCCAGGCGGCTCGGCCGGCGCGATGAGGAGTCGGCGGCAAGCGCGGAGGACGAGCCGTACCGCGAGACCGCCCTGTCCGCGCGCGAGCGCGACCTCGAGCAGCGCGCGGCCCAGGTCGAAGGCGTCGAAGCCGGCCTGGCAGAGGAGCACAAGCAGCTCGACGAGCGCGCGAGGTCGCTCGAGGAGATCGAGCGCACGCTCACGCGTCTCCGCTCCGACTTCGAGCTCGAGCAGCAGGCCGCCGCCGAGAGCGCCCGCGGAGTCGAAGCTCGCGGGAGGGCGCTCGAGCAGCGGGAGCGCGAGCTCGGAGAGACCGAGGCCGAACTGGGCGCGCGCGCCGGCCAGCTCGCACGGCGCGAGCGCGAGCTGGAGGCGGCGGAGCGCCGCCGCGAGGAGACCGTCCAGCGCCTCGAGCGCTACTCGGCCGAACTCCAGGAGCGGGAGCGGTCACTCGCGGGTGCGCGGGAACCGGCCGTGTCCGACCCGCGCCCGGTCGGGTACGAGAACGTGCCCGCAGGCTTCCTCGCCGGGCTCGAGGCGATGGCCGCCGCCAGCGAGGAGCGCCGCCGCTCGAAGCGCTCGTAGGCCATGCGGACGTTGTTCGTCACATACCTCGTCCTGGTCGTGGCCGGCCTCGTCTTCTACGCGGTGATCGGGATCACGCACAACTGATGCGGCGCTGGATCCGCGAGAACTCCCTCTCGGTCTTCTTCCTCACGCTCTTCCTCGCCGCTCTCGTCGGGCAGTCGTTCGCCGGCTATCTCGACTACAACCAGGAGCTCGAGGCCCACGACAGCCCGACGATCTCCTGGGGTCGGTACCTGGTCTCCTCGCAGTTCGGCGCCGCCGTGATGGAGAACTGGCAGTCGGAGTACCTGCAATTCCTCCTCTACGTCCTGGTCACGGTCTGGCTCGTCCAGAAAGGCTCGGCGGAGTCGAAGCCGCTCGGCGAGGAGGGACGTGGGTCGGACGAGGAGCAGCGAGTCAGGGAGCACGCCGAGCCGCAATCGCCCCTCTGGGCGAAGGCCAAAGGCCTGCGGCTGCATCTCTACTCGAACTCGCTCGCGTACGTGATGGGCTCGCTCTTTTTCGGCTCGTGGTTCGTCTCCTCGGTCACCGAGTGGTCCGAGTACAACGCGGAGCAGGTCGACCACCAGCAGGCGACCGTCTCGTGGCTGTCCTACCTCGGGAACGCGGACTTCTGGGAGAAGAGCCTCCAGAACTGGCAGTCGGAGTTCCTGGCGGTGGGCTCCATGGCCGTGTTCTCGATCTACCTGCGCCAGCGCGGGTCGCCGGAGTCGAAGCCGGTCGGCGCGCCGCACGACGAAACGGGCAAGTAGCGAAGGGGCCGCGCGGGCGGCCCTTTCCTCGAAACGGGACTCAGCCGCGCCGTTGCTCGAGCTGGGTGATCTGCAGCCCGCTGTGCTCGCCGACGTGGTCGACCTGGAGCGTCGTGTGCTCGAGGCCGAACTCGCGCTCGAGCATCGCCTCCAGCTCCCGCCGGCGCGCGTGGCAGTCGTCACCGCCGCGGACGAGGACGTGCGCCGAGAGCGAGGCGAAGCCGGAGGTGATCGTCCAGATGTGCAGGTCGTGCACCTCGACGACCCCTTCGGCGGCGGCCATGCGCTGTCCGACCTCGGCCGCGTCGATGCCCGCGGGGGTCGCCTCGAGCAGGATCCGCAGCGAGTCGCGGAGGATCGTCCACGAGCTGAGCAGGACGAGCACGCCGATGGCGGCGCCGACGAGCGGATCGGCGTACTCCCAGCCGGTCGTGAGGATCACGATTGCCGCGAGGATCGTCCCCAGCGAGCCCAGCGTGTCGGCGAGGACGTGCCGGAACGCCGCCTGCAGGTTCAGGTTGCCGCCGTGACCGCGCAGAATCGACGCTGCGGCGAGATTGACTCCGAGCCCGACGGACGCGATCACGAGCATCCAGCCGCCGAGGACGTCCGGTGGGTCGCTCAGACGCTGGGCGGCCTCGACGAAGATCCAGATCGAGATCGCCACCAGCGCGACGCCGTTCGCGAGCGCGGCGAGGATCTCCGCCCGCCGGTAGCCGAAGCTGCGCTGGAGCGTCGCGGGCTTGCGCGCGAGCCAGCGTGCGAAGAGCGCCAGCGCGATCGCGAAGACGTCGGCGAGCATGTGCCCCGCGTCCGCGAGCAGCGCGAGGCTCTCCGTGAGCAGGCCGCCGACGAGCTCGACGACCGTGTAGCCGCCGACGAGGAGCAGCGTGACCGCCAGCGCGGTGCTCCCGCGCCCGGCCTCGTGCCCGTGGGAGTGGCTCATCGCGGCGGCTCGATCCTGATCGGA
>JBKPFP010000368.1:0-6005 GCA_046744435.1 Actinomycetota bacterium
CAGATGCCCTCGTCTTCGCTCGCCGGCCGTGCAAAGCGGCTGTAGTTGCTCTTGTCGGTGATCTTGACCATCGTTCCCCTTTCTGCGCGTTCGCGTCGTCTTCACGAGCCCGCCGTCGATTAGGTAGTTGGCGTCTGTGACGTTCGCCATGCGGGGCGAGGCAAGCAGCGCCACGAGCGTCGCCACCTCCTCCGGCGTGCTGAAGCGTGCCACCTCCAGCTGGTTTCGGGCGTCAGTTTGAAGCGACGTGCCGATATGGCCGTGGTTCGGGTCCCTTCGCCCGTCGCCTGAAATTTCGTGCCACTCTGTTGTCGGCTTCGCAAACACGTCCACTCCACACCTACTACGCAGGCCCTGCCGGGTAGTAGCCGGTTGTAGCCGGTCACAGCCGGTTCGCTCGGTGAGGAAATGCCTGCTCTAGCCGGTGATTCCCGTTCGCAGCCGGCTGTACCGGTTGAGCCTGTACCGGTCTGTCACGCCGGAGGTCGCGGGTTCGAGTCCCGTCGCTCCCGTCTCTCGAAGTGCCTGCAAATAGGCAGGTTATGTCGTCCGTTTAGACCACAAGCGGTCGCCGGGACGACTCGGGTGATAGTCCTAGGGTTTGCTTGCGGTCACGATGTGCGCGTCCATCGGCATAACAATTTCGCCTGAAGGAACGACGAACTCCGCAAGTGCACTTTCAGATTCCGCAGCGAGAGTTTCCATAGCGTCGTCGCTGACCAGGTCAGCCAGGGGCGAGCCCTTGACTTCGATGCGTATGAATTCGTTTACCGACGGAAACCGGATCGAACCCTCATGGAGAGTCACGCTGGCTCCCGCGATGCCGCTGTCGACAAAGAGCTTGGCAAGCTCTGCTTGATCGCCGAGGACGAAAGGCGCTGCCAGCACGCTTGCGGCCTCACCTCCGCACTGTCGGCTCGCGATGTCCACAAGTATCTGGTAGCCACGGGCGCGACCGAGAGGCGCCCAAGCGGCGATCGCAAGGCGTCCCCCCGGCGCGAGAGTACGCCACATCTCGCTCAGGGAGCTCGCGCGTTCGGGAAAGTACATGAGCGCGAACTGGCTGACCACGACGTCAAAACTCGCATCCCGGAATGGAAGAGATGCCGCATCGCCTTGTCGCCATTCTATTTTGGGCTCAGTCCGAGCTGCGACCGCCAGCATGCCCTCATTGAGATCAAGGCCAACAACCTGACCCTCTCGCCCGACCCGTCTAACGGCCTCGCGTGCAAGCACGCCCGTTCCGCAGCCAACGTCGAGAACTCTGTTACCCGTCCTGATTCGAGCGGCGTCAGCAACCCGACTAGCCCAAGCGCCGAAGATCGCAGGTACGAAGCAGGACTCGTAGACTTCGGCAGCGTCTGTTGAGACCTGCCAGCGCTCGGGCTCGGTCATAGGATCACTCCAGCTATTTGCGGCAGTCATGCTAGAGAAGTGCCAGGACGCTCGATTCGACGAGCACGGGTTCGAGTCCCGTCGCTCCCGTATCGACGTTTGCCCTGCAAATCGCCCTGTTGTGTTGTCTGGTTAGGCATGCACACGGTAATCTCGGGCAGCAAACCGGCAGCAGCCCAACTCCGAGACATGACCAAAAAGCCCTGCAAATCGGAAGTTTGGTTTCTGTTCAGACACCGGCTCTCGCACCTTCGATGCACGCCGGCGGTCACGCCTTCCGCCCAACGGTAGGGGCGGCTTAAGAATTTCGCCCGTAGTTGTGGTGCGAGAAACATGGACTGCCCGCACGCGTACTCCGACGCTGCGGGGGGTACTCGTCACGCTCCGAAGGGCGATCAGCCCAGCCTACGCCAGGGCTCGAGCAGCAGCGCATCGTCGGTGATCCCCGCCGTGCCGGCACGGCGACGACCCCTCACGCGACCGCTAGCCGCGCGGAAGCCGAAGGCGCTCCGGTGCAAGTGCGTTCACCGCGACGAGCACACTCGGCCGACGTCGACGCTGCCACATTCCTCGGGCAGCAAACCGGCAGCAACGCGGCGAAGAAGCAATTCGGTCAAAGTCGTGCAAATGGCGTGATGCGATCCAGGGGCCGGTCTGCCAGCCCCTGGATCGCGGCAGGTCTTCCCGGCCTCTACCTAGTCTTCCTCATTGTCCGTCGGGCAGGGGTCATTCGCCGGCGACGAGAGAGGCTTGTTAGCCGGCAGGATGAACGAGGTCGTCCACTTGCCTGCTCGCTTCGCCGTTGCGAGCACCGGCAATTCCGGCGTTTCGATGTACGTCTCACCCGGTCCGAGAGTCGTGGTGCGGCAGGGAGGACCCTGGGTGATCTTGAAGCGGCCTTCCTGCACTTGGAAGATCACCGGCCCTGGATGCGTGTGCCAGCCCGAGCTGAAGCTGGGCTGGTCGGCTGAAGGGACGAACTCGGAACGGACGATCCTGAGCCGGACCTCGTTCGCAGCGCCGCCCGCCGGGTGCGTGTCGGCCAGGAGCGTGGGCGTGACGGTAGCGACCGCAACGCCGACGCCAAGAGCGGCGGCGGCCGCAAGGACCGCGAGAACGATCCACTTGTTCTTTGAGCGCGATACGTGCAAGAGCTCCTCCTTTCGCATGGATATCCGCCGGCTGCCTGTGGCCAGCCCTCACTCCTTTCGCTGCGGCTCGACGGCCCGCGTGACCCGCCCTGTCGGGAGCCCGGCCCGTAGCGCCGCCTCGGCGACGTCTTCAGCCGAATCGGCCTCGAAGAGGTGGAAGCAGGTCTCGTCTTCCGCCAGGTACGTCGTGCGGACGTAGTTGATCGGGATGCCGTCCGTCGAGAGCGCCTCGGCGGCGAGCCGGACTCGGCTGGCAGTCTCCTCGAGCCGCCCCGCAGAGGCACGGGGCAGGTATAGCTCGAAGCAGTAGCTCGGCATGCCGACAGCGTCGCGCGCGGCGGCCGCAGGCGAAACCCGGAAAGCCCTACTCTTTGCCGCTCGAGCTCCGGAGTTCTGCGAACCGGCGTGCGAGCTCCGCACGGGAGCGCAAGCCGAGCTTGCGGTACGTATGCGTCAGCGCCTTCTCGACCGTGTGCACAGTCAGGAATAGCTCGGCCGCCACCTCGCGGTTCGTCCTCCCCTCCGCGACGAGCTCGGCGACGCGACGCTCGCTCGTGGTCAGCTCGTCGCGGGAAGCCGCGCGGCCGCCGATCCGCGACAGCTCGGCTCGCGCCCGCTCCGCCCAGAGCGGGGCACCGCACTCTTCGAAGAGCGTGCGGGCCGCCTCGAGCGCCTCTCGCCCCGCGCGCTTTTGCCTCGCCCGGCGTCGAATCTGCCCGATGACGAGCAGGGCTCGGCCGCGCTCGAGCGGCTCGAGCTGCTCTCCATTTGTCGCGATCGCCTCCTGCGCGTGGGCGGCGGCGGCGTCGAGCTGCCCTCGTACCGCGGCGATGAGCGCCTTGCACCTGCAGAGCGCGCTCGTCGCGCGCGGGCGGCCTGTTCGACCCACGTGGGCTGCAAGCCCGGCGAGCACGGCTTCGGCCTCGGCGATCTTCCCGAGCTCGACGAGCGCCTCGATGTCGTCCGGCGCCGCGGCCGCGGCGTAGGGATGGCCGATCCCCGATCGCGCGATGAGCGGTTTGAGCACCGCGTGGGCCGCCGCCGCGTTGCCGAGCGAGAGCTCGAGGAACCCAAGCGCCCGCTCCGCCGAGCGGACGATGACGTCGTAGCCTGCGGGGCGCATCAGCTCGAGGGACCGCTCCGCGGCACTTCGAGCCTCGTCGACCTGACCGGCGACCGCCTTCACGAGCGCACCGCCGGCTAGCACGGCGGCCTCCGCGTGGGTCACACCCCAGTGCGCGGCGATCTCCTCAGCTTCCCGGACATGTCGGAGTGCCTGCTCGGTTTTGCCAAGGCGCAGCTCGATCTCGGCGAGCGTGTTCAGCACGACCGCCTGCCAACTCTCCGATCGGCTTGCCGCCTGCCGCTCGGTCGTCTCCGTACACACGCTTGCGGTCTCCAGGTCGTCGTCCCACAGGGCGCACGCTCCGCGGATCCGAGCGGGGCTGTCTCCGACGGGGATCGCATCGCCGAGCTCTTGCTCGAGGGCGGTGGCGCGGGCCAAGAGCTCATGCGCGATCGGCTCGCCCGCAAAAGCGCGTGCCTGCGCTTCGCGTGCGAGGGCAATCGCGAGCTCGGCCAGAGCGCCAACCGTCTCGGCGAGCTCCGCCGCAGCCTGCGCGTCCGCAATCGCGCGATCGAAGTCGCCGGCCCAGGTACGTTGACGGGAGAGCAGGTTCAGCACCGACGCCTTCTGAGCGAGGTCGCCCGTCGCATCGTCGAGCGCACGTCCGAGCTGCTCGATCGTCTCGGGAATGTCGTCGACGATCTTTACGAGAAGCTGGCGCGCCTCCGCCCGCGTCGCCGACGGCGGGATGGACTCGATCAGCTCGAGGAGCAACGCGTGGCTCCGTCCTCCGTCGCCGGCCGCCCAGGTATGCATCGCTTCGTGGAGAGCGCGTCGGGCGTGCGCCTCCGGTCGGTCCGCGGGTGTGAGGCGGTGTGCATGCGACGCGAGCTCCGACGCCGTCTCGGGTGCGCCGCGCGCAGCCGCGCGCTCTGCCGCCGCGTCGAGCGCCGCGGCGACATCTTCGTCCGGCCGCTCGGTGGCGTGCGCAAGATGCCAGGCCTGCTGCTCCGAATCTTCGACGACCTCTGCGAGCGCCCGGTGCACGGCGCGGCGACGGTCCTCCGGGGCGTCGGCATAGATCGCCGAGGCGAGCAGAGGGTGTGTAAAGCGCACCCGATCGCGGCGCACCTCCAGTACGCCTGCGTCCGCCGCCGGTGGGAATGCTTCATTCCAGTCCTCTACAGCCGCAGCGACAAGCGATGTGTGCGGATGCCCGAGCGCCGCGATTGTGAGGAGGGCGGCGCGGGTCTCGTTGGGAAGCGCCGCGAGGCGACCGTGGACAAGCTCTCGCAGACTCTCGGGAAAGGAGAGCGGATCGCCGGTTTCCATGGCCTCGGCAGCGGCCCGGGCGAGCTCGAGCGCGAAGAACGGGTTGCCGTCGCTCACATCGTGGATCCGACGGAGTGCCGGCCGCGAGAACGCGTGCCCGAGGCGCTCGTCAAGCAGGCGCTGAAGCGCGCCGAAGCTGAGCGGTCCGATCTGGATGCGGTCCACGCGCTGACCGAGGGCGCGAACGAGATCGAGACGAGAACCCTCTCGGTCGTCGCGGACTGTGAGCAGCAGCCGTACCGGTTCACGCTCGAGGCGCCGCGCCGCGAACTGGAGAACAAGCGCCGAGGCGGAATCGAGCCACTGAACATCGTCAATCGCGAGGAGAAGACGCGTCCTGCACGCGAGCTCGCGCAACGCCGTGAGGAACGCCGCCGCGACGGCGGCAGCCCCCTGAGCCGAGCCTTCCGGCTCGGCGCGAAGCAACGCCACCTCGAGTGCGCGCAGCTGCGGCGGCGGCAGTTCGTCCGCGACCTCGTCGAATGTACGCTCGAGGAGATCACGCAGCGCGGTGAAGGAGAGCTGCGCCTCCGAGATCGCCGCCGAGCACGCCAGAACGCGGTAGCCTCGGTGCTCGGCGTCGTCGAGACCGCAGCGCCAGAGCGTCGTCTTCCCGATCCCCGGCTGTCCCTCCAAGACGATCGCTCGTGCCGGACCTTCGGCGCTACCCAGGAAGGCGCCGATCGCGTCGAGCTCGCCGTCCCTGCCGATGACGCGGGCGACCACCTCACTCCCGGCCGCGTGGCTCACGACCCCGTCATAGCACTCCGGCACCGAAGCGCAAAAAGGCCCTCTCCTGAACGGGTCTCACCGAATCGCGGAAGCGCTTGCGACTGCCCGTGTCGTCGTACCGTGCAGCGCTTCGGGGACAGGTCTCTCGGGCAGCAAACGGGCAGCAAACGTCTGAAATCGGCTTCGCTCAACGATGCGGAATCGAAACACGAGAAGCCCGCAAACCCACATGAATAGAGCGATAGCGCGTCCATCGTCGCCAATCGTTGTGACCGTCGAACCGGCCTGTCACGCCGGAGGTCGCGGGTTCGAGTCCCGTCGCTCCCGCT
>JBKPFP010000124.1:0-2892 GCA_046744435.1 Actinomycetota bacterium
GCACGTCGCCGACTCGCAGTCCGGCTACACGGCCATCTCCCGTGAGACGCTCGACCTGCTCGACCTCGACCGCATCTATCCGCGTTACGGGTTCCCGAACGACATGCTCGTGCACCTGAACGTGCTCAACGCGCGCGTGCGTGACGTGCCGTCGCGCCCCGTGTACGGGGTCGGCGAGGACTCGGGCATCCGCCTGCGCCGCGTCGTGCCGTCCATCTCCTGGCTGCCGCTGAAGGCGTTCTTCTGGCGGATGCGCGAGAAGTACGTGATCCGCGATTTCCACCCGCTTGTCTTCTTCTACGTCTTCGGAGTGCTCTTCTCGCTGATCGGCGTCACGCTTGGTGTGACCGTCACGATCCTTCGTATCCTCGGCAACGAGCTGACGGCCGCCACGGTCGTCCTGGTCGCCCTGCTACTCATCTCGGGCCTGCTCTTCACGCTCTTTGCGATGCTCTTCGACATGGAGTCCAACCGCGAGCTGCGCTGAGGCCGCTTCGGAAAGCGCTCGAGCGCGCTGCTTCAACACGCATGATTGAATCGGGTTCGCGCCGCCCAGCAACCTGCGCGGAGGGACGAAAGGAGCAGAATGGCGAGAGTAAGCCCGCCGGGAGCACCACGCGATGAACTCGATGCCCTGCTGGATCGTCCGTGGGAGCGTCGGCCAACCGCGAAGGACTGGGCGAGCGTGCTCGCCGCGCTGCCGCTCTTCTCCAAGTGCAGTAAGCGGCAACTGCGCACGGTCGCGCGGCTCGCCCGCTTCGAGGAGTCGCCATCAGGGCAGATCGTCATCCAGGCCGGCGACGCCCCGGATGCCTTCTATCTCATCCTCAGCGGCCGGGCGAAGGTGCTGCTCAAGCCGCAAGCCCGTGTGCTCCGCGTTGGCGACTACTTCGGGGAGATGGGCCTGATCGACGGCGAGCCGCGCTCGGCCACTGTCGTCTCCGTCGGCAACCTTCAGGTGATGAAGCTACCGCGGCGGCCGTTCCTGAAGCTCCTCGAGCAGGAGCCCGGAATCTCGATCGCGATGCTGGCGGAGTTGGCCGGCCGGCTTCGTAGGGTCGAAAGAGGAGCGTCAGCTTGAGAGGAGCTGCTCGCCGATCCGCACGGGAACGTAACTCGCGATACATGGCGTACGGGCTGACATTTGCAACCGCGAGCATGGAGTCGAACCGCGAATTGCGCTAGTTCTGGAGCCGCTCAGCACCGCCGTTAAACCTTCGTAAGGATCGGTTAGGACGGTCTGAGGGCGCCGAACCCGCCGATATCCTTCTGCGCTCCATGCCCACGGCCGTCGTCACCGGCGGAGCCGGCTTCCTCGGCTCCCATCTCTGCGACTACCTGCTTCGGCAGGGTTATCGCGTTCTCTGTCTCGACAACCTCGAGACGAGCTCGCTCGAGAATCTCGAGCACATCAGCGACGACGCCTTCACCTTCGTCAACCATGACGTCATCGAGCACATCGCTCTCGACGAGCCCGTCGACGTCGTCTTCCACCTCGCGGCGCTCGCGAGCCCGATCGACTACCTGCGGCAGCCGCTGCACTCGCTCAAGGTCGGCTCGCACGGGACGCACAACGCGCTCGGCCTCGCGAAGTGGAAGCGCGCCCGCTTCCTGCTCGCCTCGACGAGCGAGATCTACGGCGATCCGCAGGTGCACCCGCAGCCCGAGACCTACTGGGGGCACGTCAACCCGATCGGGCCGCGGGGCGTGTACGACGAGGCGAAGCGTTACGCGGAGGCGATGACGATGGCGTACCACCGGCAGCAGGGCGTGGACACGAGCATCGCACGCATCTTCAACACCTACGGGCCCCGCATGCGGCCGCACGACGGCCGCGCAATTCCGACCTTCGTCCGCCAGGCGCTCGAGAACAAGCCGCTGACGGTCTTCGGCGACGGCTCCCAGACGCGGAGCTTCTGTTACGTCGACGACCTCGTCCGGGGCCTGTACCTGCTCGCTGCAAGCGAAGAGCACCTGCCCGTCAACCTCGGCAACCCCCGCGAGTTCACGATTCTCGAGCTCGCGGAGACCGTCCTCCGGCTGACCGAGTCGAAGAGCGAGGTCGTCTTCGAGGCGCTGCCCGTCGACGACCCGCAGATTCGCCAACCAGACATCACCCGCGCGAAGCAGCTGCTCGCCTGGGAGCCGGAGATCGAGCTCGAGGAGGGCTTGCGGCGGATGTTGCCAACACTCGAAAAGGAGCCTGTACGTGCATAAACGCATCGCCATCGTGGCGGCGGCCGCCGCGGCCGTCGCCTTAGTCAGCGCACCATCTGCGGCCTCGTCCAGGAATTTGCTGACCGGCATCTTCGACGAGCCGCAGACGCTCGGAAATCCGAACTTCGCGTTCGCCCAGTACTCGGCGCTCCGAGCCGAAGCGGTCAGGGTCAATCTCTACTGGGGCGGCCCCAGCGGCGTCGCGCGTCGCAAGCGGCCGCTCGCACCGGTGAATCCCGCAGACCCCGCGTACGACTGGGCCGTGTATGACGAGCTGGTCAAGCGCGCGGCTCAGAGGCGGATCAGGGTCGTCTTCTCGATCCTCTGGACGCCCCGCTGGGCCGGCCCGCGCCAGAACCGGGCGCCGCGGCGGATGATCGACCTGCGGAACTTCGCGTTCGCGGCCGCCAAGCGCTACAGCGGCAGCTTCCGCCCCGTCGAGGAGGGCCCGCCGCTGCCGGCCGTCCGCCACTGGCTGGCGTGGAACGAGCCGAACAACCCGATCTTCCTGCAGCCGCAATTCGTGCGTTCCGGCCGCGGGTTCCGTCCGTACAGCCCGCAGATCTATGCCCAGATGTGCAACGCGATCTGGAACGGCGTGCACCTCACCGGCCTCGGGAGCGAGAAGGTCGCGTGCGGCGTCACCGCCCCGCGCGGCAACAACACTGCTCGCCA
>JBKPFP010000081.1:0-2132 GCA_046744435.1 Actinomycetota bacterium
CCGAGAACCCATAGCCCGGCATCGACGGAATCACCACGTGGAACGCGTCCGCGGCGTCGCCGCCGTGCGCCGTGGGATCGGTCAGTCGTTCGATGATCTTCAGCTGCTCGATGATCGAGCCCGGCCACCCGTGGTTGACGACGAGCGGCAACGCGTCCTCGTGCTGCGAGCGAACGTGAAGAAAATGAACGTCGAGCCCGTCGATCTCGGTCACGAACTGGGGGAAGGCGTTCAGGGTCGCCTCGCAGGTGCGCCAGTCGTAGTCCGTCATCCAGTAGTGCGCGAGCTTCTGGATCATGGCCAACGGCACGCCTTGCGACTGATCCGCGACGGTTTCGTTCTCGGGCCAGTTCGTGGCCGCGATGCGGCGACGTAGCTCCTCCAGCGCCTCGTCCGGGATGGCCACGTGGAACGGACGGATGTCGATGGCGGTCTCGACGGTGTTGCTCAGGACGACCTCACTAGCGCAGTGACCTGAACGCGGCACGCAGCTCCGCCGTGAAGATCTCCGGCTCCTGCCAGGCTGCGAAGTGGTTGCCCTCGTCGACCTCGTTGAAGTAGATGAGGTTGGGGTAGGCCTGCTCGGTCCAGCTCCGGGGCGCCTGATAGAGCTCACGCGGGAAGACGCTGACGGCGGCCGGGACCGTGGCGCCCTTGACGTCGAAGAAGCCGAGCGTGTTCTCCCAGTAGAGACGACCGGAGGAAACCCCTGTGTTCGTCACCCAGGTAAGCGTGATGTTGTCGAGTACCTCATCACGCGTGAGGTTGCCGACGGGTTCGCCAGCGAAGGCCCGGGCGATGTCCTCGTAGCTGCGCGCGTCGTGGTCGAGCATCCAGGCGGCGAGGGCGGCGGGCGAGTCGGCGAGCCCGTACAACGTCTGCGGGCGCAGATTCATCTCGGTCGCGTAGCCGATGCCCTTCGTGTAGAGGAACTTCAGCTGTTCGAACGCGCGGCTCTCGTCGGCCGACAGACCGTCCGGTGCCGGCCCGCCGGTCGCGAGCGCCTTCGAAACATCTGGTGGGATCGTGCCGGGCATGTTGGAGTGGATGCCGAGCAGCTCCGGAGGCGCCTTCGCGCCCATCACGTCGGTGATCTGCGCACCCCAATCGCCGCCTTGCGCGACGAATCGCGTGAAGCCCAGGCGCTTCATCAGCGCGATCCAGGCATCCGCGATGTGGACAGGGTCCCAGCCGGTAGCCGTCGGTTTTCCCGAGAACCCGTAGCCGGGCATCGACGGAACGACCACATCGAACGCGTCCTCCGCGTCGCCGCCGTTTGCTGTCGGGTCGGTGAGCGGGCCGACGACGTTCAGCATCTCGATGACCGAGCCCGGCCAGCCGTGCGTGATGATGAGCGGCAACGCGTTCTCGTGCGGCGACCTGACGTGGATGAAGTGGATGTCGAGGCCGTCGATCTCCGTGATGAACTGCGGCAGCGCATTCAGCCTCGCCTCGAACCTTCGGAAGTCGTACTCGGTGCCCCAGTAGCGCACGAGCTCCTGCATCGTCGCGAGCCGCACGCCCTGTGACTCGTCTCCGACGGTCTCTCTTTCAGGCCACCGCGTCGCCGCGATGCGCCGGCGGAGCTCGACCAGTTCCTCTTCCGGCACCTCGACGCGGAAGGGCCGGATCTCGGTTCCCTTTTCAGTACTAACCTGGGTGCTGCTCATGTCGACCTCCGTTCCGTGCTCGGGCGTTTCCCGCTACGACCTCGATAGGCCGACGCGGCGCGAACCCGGACCGAGCCCCCTCGGGCGCGCGCTGGACACACTCAAGGATCTCTCGCGTCCACGGGCGGGTCTACTGGGCTAGCGCCCATTCGACCTACCCACTACCCCGAAGCCGGATGGTTTGGTGGGGCGGCGTTCGGCTGACCTCCTCTCTGGTTAGGGCCCTGCGACGTGATCGCCGGCGAGGAACGTGAGTCGTTCGCCTGCTTTTCAGCACAGCTCACCCTCCCCACAGGTGGACCTCCAAAGCATGCCGTGAAGCGGCGTCCGGCACATCGGACAGACCGCTCGCACGGAGTGCGACATTCGTCTCGGAAGCCGATAGAACATTCTGCGGTGGAGCCGAATCAAGGGAGGAGATGGTGGAAGTGACGAGTAGCGGCAATTCGCTCGAGGCCCTGG
>JBKPFP010000272.1:0-7230 GCA_046744435.1 Actinomycetota bacterium
ACCACGGCTACCGGATCCCCGGCCGCCGCCGCCCGGCGCCGGTCCGCGAAGCCTGATTCCTCCTCCCTAAAGACCTCGCGCAACCGGGGCTAGACTCTTTGCCGTGGCTCGGCAGGCCAGCCCGTTCCGACTCGTCTTCGCGGTCTCGATCGCGGCGGCCCTCGCAGTCTTCCTGCTCTACGTCTCGGTCGCCGGCGGCACGCCGTCGGTGCAGCCGAGCCAGCTGAAGGGCCACAAGGGCAAGGTTGCGCTCGTCGGCAAGGTCGTCGGGCCGCGCAGCGGCGACCCGCACGGCGCCGGGATGCGCTTTCGCCTGACCGATGTCGGCGGGGGGTCGGCGTTCCCGGTGCACTACCGCGGCTCCGTGCCCGACCAGTTCAAGGTCGGACGCGAGATCCGCCTCGAAGGCCGTGTCCGTAATGGCGTCTTCGTCGGAGAGCCGGGTACGCTCGTGACGAAGTGCCCCTCGAAGTACACCGCCGACAAGAGGACGTAGATGCCTGAGCTGGGGCGCGCGGCGCTCGTCGTCTGCCTCGGGCTCGCGCTCTACGCGCTCGTGGCCGGCGCGTACGCGGCGCGGACTCGCCGCCGGCGGCTCGCCGTCTCGGCCCAGAACGCGATCCTCGCCGCCTTCGGGTCGGTCGTCGTCGCGAGCGGCGTCCTACTCGCCGCCTTGCTCCGCAACGATTTCAGCTTCGAGTACGTCGCGTCCTTCACGAGTCGCGAGCTGCCGACCGGCTACACGATCTCGGCGTTCTGGGGCGGCCAGGAGGGCTCGCTGCTCCTCTGGCTGCTCGTGCTGACCGGCTTCTCGGCCGCCGCGGTGCTGCTCAACCGCCGCACCGCGCGCGATCTGATCGCGTGGGTCGTGCCGGTCCTTGCCCTGGTCATCGTCTTCTTCTCGTTCATGCTCGTCGCGGTCTCGAGCCCGTTCGACACCAGGGTCGCGCCGCTCGATGGGGCCGGTCTGAATCCGAGCCTCCAGAACCCGTACATGATGGCCCACCCGCCCTTCCTCTACCTCGGTTTCGTCGGGCTGACGGTCCCGTTCGCGTTCGCGATCGGCTCGCTGCTCGCCCGCCGCACCGACGAGGCGTGGATCGTCGCCACCCGGCGCTGGACGCTGGCCGCGTGGACGTTTCTCGGCATCGGCCAGCTGCTCGGCGCGCACTGGGCGTACGTCGAAGTCGGTTGGGGCGGCTACTACGCGTGGGACCCGGTCGAGAACGCGGCGCTGATGCCCTGGCTCGCGGCCACCGCCTTCCTGCACTCGGTGATGATCCAGGAGAAGCGCGGGATGCTGAAGGTCTGGAACGTGCTGCTCGTCCTGCTCGCGTTCTCGCTCGCGCTCTTCGGGACCTTCCTGACCCGCTCCGGGGTCGTCAGCTCGATCCACTCGTTCACGCAGAGCTCGATCGGAGCCTGGTTCCTCACGTTCATCTGCCTCGTCACGGTCGGCTCGCTCGCCCTCGTGTTCGCGCGGCTGCCGCTGCTGAAGGCCAAGACTCGGCTCGAGTCACTGGTCTCACGCGAAGCGACCTTCCTCTACAACAACCTGCTGCTCGTGGCGCTCTGCCTGACGATTCTCTGGGGTGTCGCGTTCCCGATCCTCTCCGAGGCCGTGCGCGGCGAGCAGATCACCGTCGGCGCCCCTTACTACAACTTCTTCCTGCTCGTCTTCGGGTTGCCGCTGCTGCTGCTGATGGGCATCGGCCCGCTCGTCGCCTGGCGCCGCGCGTCACTGCGCTCGGTCGGACGCTCGCTCGCCTGGCCGCTCGGCGCCGCCCTCGCGACCGGACTCGTGCTGCTCGCCCTCGGAGCCGGGTCCTCGAGGGCGGGGCTGATCGCGTACACGTTCTCCGCGTTCGTGCTCGGCTCGATCGTCTACGAGTTCGCGCGGGGAACGCGGGCGCGCCGTGCGTTGACCGGCGGCTCGTGGCTCGGAGCGTTCAACGGCCTCGTCGCGCGCAACCGCCGCCGCTACGGCGGCTACGTCGTCCACGCCTCGATCGTGCTGCTCGCGATCGGCGTCGCCGGCTCGAGCGCGTACGACACCGTGCGCGAGCAGAGGCTGCGCCCCGGCTCGTCGCTCGCGGTCGGCGACTACAACGTCAAGTACCGCTCGCTCTCCTCGCGCGAGGGCGCGAACGCGACCGAGGTGCGCGCGCAGCTCGACGTGAGCCGCAACGGGAAGTCGCTCGGAACCCTCGAGGCCGGCAAGAACGATTACCGCGCCGAGGATCAGGTCTCGAACGAGGTCGGCATCCGCAGCGACCCACTGCGGCTCGAGGACCTGTTCGTGATCACAGACCAGATCAACCGCGACGGCTCGGTGCAGTTCCGTATCCTCGTCAAGCCGCTCGTCAACCTGATCTGGATCGCGGGCCTGGTCTTCCTGGCCGGCTCGCTCGTGGCGATGTGGCCGAGCGCCGCGGAGCAGAAGCGGCTCGCCGAGCGCTACCGCGAGCTGCGCGCCCTCGCCCGGGCATGACCACGATCGCCCTCGTGCTCGGCGCCGTCCTCGCCGTCGCCTGCGTCTTCCTGGTCGCGTTGCCGTTCCTGCGCGAGCCGGAGGCGCGGGAGGACACTCTCGACGAGCCGGACGCGCTCGAGCGACGCCGGCTCGAGCTGGCCGAGGAGCGCGACCGTGCGCTCGCCGATCTGAAGGAGCTCGAGTTCGACCACCGCACGGGCAAGATCTCCGACCAGGACTACCGGGAGCAGGTGGGGCCGTTGCGCGCGCGCGCCGCGGCCGCGCTGAAGGCGCTCGAGTTCCACACCGAGAGCAGTGAGAACCGGGTCCGTGTCGGTCGCTGAGTGCGGCAACTGCGGCGCCGAGCTTCGGGAGGGGAGCCGCTTCTGCCCCGAGTGCGGGATGCGAGTCGCAGATCCTTCGGGCCAGACGGCGATCGATGAGGAGCCGGTGCACGAGGAGCGGCCCGCGCCGATGGACGTCATGTGGTCGGAGCGGCGCTTCTTCGGCGTCGCACCGGCGACGGCGCTCTTCGGGATCGGCATCGGCGCGCTTGTCCTCGGAGTCGTCCTCGTCGTCTCCGGCAACCTCGTCTGGGCGCTGTTCACGTTCGCGGCCGCTCTGCTCTCCCTGGCCGGGTTCGTCTCGCAGACGCGGCGGCTGCCCGACCAGGCCTCGGGCGTCGCGCGGGCCTCCTTGCACGCACTCGAGACCGCCAAGGCGCGCGCCGGAGCCACGATCGACACCGTCGCGGCACATGGAAACGCCCGGATCGAGCTGATGCGCCTCCGCCGCGAGGTCGGACGAATAGAGGACGAGCGCGAGCAAAAACTGCGCGATCTGGGCGCCGCAGCGTACGAAAACGACGAAAAGGCGACGAGTGAGCTGAGAGAGGAGATCGGCGTCCTCGACGGGCAGCTCGAGGCAAAGAAGCTGGAAATGGAGCACATCTCCGAGCGAGCCGAGGAGCGGATTCAGGACGCTCAGCTGAGCGTGCAATCGACCCGTATCGTCGAGCCTGACAACGGCGACGGGGACCGCCGTCCGGAGAATTAGCTAGAGTTCTGCAACTTTTCGGTCGGGCAGGGAAGCCCCCTCCCGCCACCGAACTCGCCCCTTATGCGACGGCTGCTCATCGGCCTGGTCCTTATCGTCGCGCTCCTGGCGTCGGTCTCGGCGAGCCAGCGCGCCGGCGCGGCTTCGACCGAGGAGCGCATCCAGGCCCTCCGGCAGAAGATCGCCGCCGCCCAGGCCGAGGAGTCGCGGCTCGCGTCGCAGATCGGCCTGGTCGAGAGCCAGATTCGCGACCTGGAGGCCCGGGTCGGCAACGTCTCGACGAAGCTCGAGGCGCTCGAGCGCGACCTCGCCCTGCACCAGGAGCGGCTCGCGAAGATCAAGCGGCTCTTCGAGCTGCAGACCGAGCGGCTCAACTTCCTGCGCGAGCAGTACTCGCTGGCGCTCGATCGGCTCAATCGCCGGCTAGTCGCGATCTACGAGTCCGAGGAGGTGACGACGGTCGACGTGCTCCTCTCGGCGGGGAGCTTCAGCGACGTCATCGAGCAGCTCGACTACCTGCGGGACGTCGGCCGGCAGGACCTGCACATCTCGACCGAGGTCAACCGGGCCAAGGTGCACGTGCGCGACGAGCGGGCCAAGACGGCGAAGACGAAGCGGAAGGTCGAGACGATCACCCGCACGATCGCCGTGCGCACCGCCCAGACGCGAACCGTCCGCGACCGCCTGATCGCGAATCGCCAAGGCCTGTCGGCGGCGAAGACGAGCAAGGCGGCCACGCTCATCTCGGTGCGCAAGGAGAAGCAGGAGTTCCTGCGCGAGGTGGCGGGCCTCGAGGCGGCCAGCAACGCCCTGGCCGCGCGGCTGCAATCGTCGGGCTCGTCGAGCTACGACTCGAGCCCGTCCTCGAGCGGGCTCGTCTGGCCGGTCTCGGGCCCGGTCGTGAGCGGCTTCGGCATGCGCTGGGGCCGGATGCACACGGGGATCGACATCGCCGTCGGCTACGGCACCGCGATCCACGCCTCTGCGTCGGGCGCGGTCGTCTCAGCCGGCTGGATGGGCGGGTACGGGAACCTCGTCGTCGTCGACCACGGCGGCGGGCTCTCGACGGCGTACGCGCACATGTCGAGCATGGCCGTCGGCGGCGGCAGCGTCTCGCAGGGCCAGGTGATCGGCTACGTCGGCTGCACGGGCCACTGCTTCGGGCCGCACTTGCACTTCGAGGTGCGGGTGAACGGGTCGCCGGTCGACCCGCTCGGATACTTGTAGCCACGTTTCGGCGCCGAGAGGGGGACTGGCCCAGGTGTTAGCCTCGCCAGCGTGGCCGAGGGAGAAGCGTTCTGGGCAACTGTCTCGTCTCTCTCCGAGTCCTTCCGTGCATCAGCGCCCGAGGGAACGAGCGCCGTCATCGAGGTCGAGACCTTCGACGGGCAGACGTTCGTGCCGCTGGTCGTGCAGCGCTACCCCCCGTGGGTCATCTTCGAGACCGGCGATCCCGAGGACCCCGAGGACCTCGACGCGAGAGAGATCCTCCTCATCCGCGAGGAGGACGTTCGACGGGTTCGCATGCGACGCACGAGCGGGGCGAAAGGCTTCGGGTTCAGCGTCGGCCAAGTCATTCCCGACTAGGTCGGACGGCACGCTCTAATAAGCAGCCGTGACGCTCCGAGTGCTCGTCGCGTTCGCCGTTCCCGATCGTGACCTCCCTACGCGGTCGTCTTTTACGTCAACCCTCCTAGGCCCAGGGCAAGCCGTTCCAATCCTCCGGCGGCCCGGGCTGCCACTTCGGGAACGGGGCGTACGCCTCCGCGGGTGACGTCGTCTCCGTCTCGACGCCAGCGCCGTGGCGGAGCGCGACCTCGGAGCGTGGGTAGACGATTCCCTTCTCCGGCCATCCCTTTCGGGCGCCCGTCATGAAGATCACGCACGGGCCGTCCCCCGCCGCGACGAAGCCGTGCTCGGTATCCGGCGGGCAGTGCACGAAGTCCCAGGCCTTGAGCGGCCGCTCCTCGCCCTCGATCAGCAGCAGGCACTCGCCCACGAGGACGAGGAAATCCTCCTGGTTGGCCTCGCGGTGATACCTGCTCGCCTGTCCCGGCTGGAGCACGGCCAGGGTGAAGCCGACGTCGGTGAAGGGTGCTTCGTCGCCCTCGATGATGAAGGCGGCTCCGAGCGCCTCGTTCGTCACCCACGCCCCGTCCCGGACGTTGACGACGAACCAGCCGTCGCTCACGGGCGTGAGGCCGGCGTCTAGCTGTTCAAGGCGTGCTTCCTCGACCATTTCCGCTCCTCTCTAGCGGGCAATGCGCAGATCCGGCAGGTGTCGGTAGCGGTCGTCGCCCAGGTCGAAGCCGTAGCCGACGAAGAACTCGTCGGGCACGGTGAAGCCGACATAGCGGACCGGGAGGCTCTCGACGAGCCGCCTGTAGGGCCGGTCGAGCAGCGTCACGGCCGTGAGCGAGGCCGGGCTGCGCAGCGACAGGGTCTTGCAGACGAAGTTGAGGGTCAGCCCGGTATCGACGACGTCCTCGACGAGGAGGACGTCGCGGCCCTGGATGGCGACATCGAGATCCTTCAGCAGGCGCACGCCGCTGCGGGCCGAGCCCGCGCCGTCGTAGCCCGCCAGCGCGATGAAGTCCAGCTCGTGCAGGATCGGGAGCGCTCGCGAAAGGTCGGCGACGAAGACGACGCTCGTCTTCAGGGACGCGACGAGGATCGGCTCGCGGCCCTCGTAGTCGCGGGCGATCTCGGCCCCGAGCTCCTCGACGCGCACATGGAGCTCCTCGGCGGAGAGATAAACCTCTCCGATCCGATCAGGTATCAGCTGGCGAGGTCGAGTCTGTATCGCTCGGCGAGTCGCGCGATGTCGCGCTTGTAGAAGAGCTTCACGTTGACGTTCGGGTACAGCTCACGCAGCTTGCGCAGCTTGCGGTTCTTGCGGGTCACGAGCGACTGCTTCATGACCGTGATCTCCAGGTAGAGGTCCTGCTCCGGCAGGTAGAAGTCCGGCGAGAACGCCTCCGTGATCGTGCCGTCCTCGTCGCGGGCCAGGACGAATGTCGTCGGCTCGTACTGCCAGGGCACGCGGTAGTAGTCGAGGAGCTTCGCGCACTCGAGCTCGACTGCATTGGCGAAGCGCGGTGTCCCCCTACCACAATATGCCTGGAAATAAGGCATTTCCAAGGCCATCTCCAGCCAGGATAGCAGTGGCCTCGGATGCGCCCTTTTCGCGCTTTGAACCGATCCGGCTGAACGTACACTTCGACCATGGCGGACCAGGACCGGGTCTTCCAGATCGCCCACATCTCCGACCTGCACTGCGGAGGCCCGCACTTCATGCCCTCTCTGATGGAGCGCGCGATCGGCGAGATCAACGACCTCGGCCCCGATCTCGTCATTTGCAGCGGCGACCTGACGACGTTCGGCTTCAAGCAGGAGTTCTCGCAGGCGAAGGCCTATCTCGACAAGATCGAGTGCGAGTCGCTCGTCGTCGTTCCCGGGAACCACGACTCGCGCAACGTCGGGTACGTCCACTTCGAGGAGCAGATCGGCGAGCGCAACTCGGTCCTGCGCAAGGAGGGCGTAACAGTGGTCGCGGTCGACTCGACCGAGCCCGACCTCGATCACGGCCAGATCGGCCGCGGCCGGTACCGCTGGATCCAGGAGCAGTTCGCCCAGAACGGCGACGAGTCCGACCTGCGCATCTTCGTGCTCCACCACCACCTGCTGCCGGTGCCCGGCAC
>JBKPFP010000158.1:0-6150 GCA_046744435.1 Actinomycetota bacterium
GTCTTCCACAGCAAAGGGATCGCCGTGATCCGCACACCCGTGCACGCGCCGAATGCGAACGCACACCCAGAGCGCTGGGTCGGCAGCGTCCGTCGCGAGTGCCTCGACCGGCTACTCATCTTCAGCCGGCGCCAGCTCGAACAGGTGCTTCGCGTCTACGCCCGTCATTACAACCGGCATCGGCCGCACCGCTCGCTCGCACTTCGGCCACCCGAACAAACAGACCGAAGCCCGACGCCTCTACGAGCACCACCATGTCCGCAGCTCAATCGCCGCCACCTACTCGGCGGCCTGATCCACGAATACGAACACGCAGCCTGACGCGATCGATCGCCCCGCCACGTGCTCGCTTCGACACATCTTGCTGTCGCGTCCTATGTTGTTTAACGCGCGCGCGCGAATACCAGATCTGCCGCGTCGACGTCAAGTCGACCCCGATTCAAACGCCGCGCGCGCACAGCCAGTCTAGCCAGCCCGAGCCGCGATCAACCGGCGACACACGATCTACCCGAATCGAACTGATGGCCAACTGACCCCGCTGACGCCGCTACAGTTTCTGAACCCCACGCGGTTGGCGTTCACCAAGCCCGACTGCTGAGACCGCGAATCGTTGCCTGTTCAGGCAGCGGCGGTGCGAGCGCGGTGCGAGCACGGCGCTGTCAAACCGTGTCGAGCGGCGTTCGTCGCGAAGGGCGAATTCGGCTCAACCATGCCGGTTCTGTCGGTCACTGTCAGGTGACGTCTGGTCTCCGGATGGGTTTGCAAGCCGGAGGTCACCGGTTCGATCCCGGTACGCTCCATCGTCCTCGCCCGAAAGTCTCACGACTTTCGGGCGCAGGAGTTCTCCGAGCCTTGGTGAGCCTCGCCCGGTCGGCGGCGGCGTTCGAGATCGCAGATTCGATCCCAGCCGCGCCCACTGATCATGATCGCGGTCGTGATGATCCTTTCCCAGACTTCGATGTGGGTCTTCTGGGTCGTCGCGGCCTTCCTGGGACTCTTGGTCGGGGTTCTCGTCTGGGTATTCGTGGTGGTTCTGCTAGGCCGTGCTGCCAGAAGGAGGATTGAGAAAGTTGTAAGCGGCCCGCGAGCCTCGGCGGAAACAATCACATCGCGCGCTCCGAACCGAGTGCAGACGCAGGAGCACGCAGATGCGTCGGTGCATCCCTCGCCTGAGCTAGCGATCGAGACCCTGGAAATCGATGCGCTGCCAAGGGGCGGAGCCGCCTACGAAACCAGACGTGCTGCGTACCTCAATCGCGGGCCGGCGATCCGCAGGGTCTACCGTCGCACGGTTGTGATGCTGGCCATTCCGATCGCCCTCGTACTCGTCGGCGACGGAGCCCTCCCGAGAGACGTCCACAGAATCCCGCTCTGGGTGCCGATCCTGCTCGCGGTGACCTTAGGAGTTGTCTATTTGGCGGCCGCAGCGTCCCCTCCACGCAGGTCAATCGGGCCGCTCGTGATGCCGATACTTGGTGCGCTTTGGGTTGCGCTCGCCGCCGGCGCTGTCTGGACGAGCGTGGCCGAGCACGAGCGCCGGTGGTGGATCATCCTCATCGCTATCGGCACGACCATGGCCGTGACCTTTGCATGGCTTCGGTGGGCGAGGATGAGGCTCGAGGCGCGGTATCCCATCTACGCGCCCCTCAATCTGTTGTTTCTGCGCGTGTTCGGGCACAGCGACGTCTACTCCCTTGGGGGTGAGTGGCGACCATTCGGACCGTTTCTCATGCTGGGCGGGCCCGACACCGCCGGCCAATCGATGCACGACATGTACAAGGCCTTTGCAGGGCGCGCTCACGAAGTTGTCGTCGAGAACGCGACTGAGCTCGATGACGCGCTAGGGGGTCTCGCTTCGGGCCTGGACTCTCACCTCAGGTATCCCGCCCACGCTATCCAGTGCACGGATTCAACGTGGGCTGCGGCTCTAGAACGCCTGCTATCTCTCGCGCATGTGATCGCCATGGATCTCTCGGGCTTCTCCAGTGCGCGTCGTGGCTCCGCCTACGAGATTGGCCGACTGGTCGACGAGGTACCCAGCGAGCAAGTGACCTTCTTCGTCTTCGACACGACAGATGTCGAGGCGCTTGAGCAGACCGTGCGGGCGGCGTGGGACGAAATGGCAGCCGTCTCTCCGAATCGCCGCGCCCATCCTGGCCGCCTTCGGATTGTCAACTCTCGAGGATTCGTCGGTCGCGCACGATCTGATCCGAAGCTCGCCGACCCGATCGTACGAGAGCAGTTTGTCGAGGACCTTGGTGATCGCATTCGTGGGCTCCTGTGCGATGCAGCAGAAGCCGGTCTCACGAGCCGAAATCCCGAGTACGCCGTGCACGCGGACGTCATCGACTGGGGCCGCACGGGTATCCCATCCATTGTCCGTCGAGTCAGTGTATGGGTCGTGGGGCTCGGCGCGATGGCGGTCGGCATAGCTGTCCTGTCAGGCTCTCACGAAGCGAGATGGGTCGCTGAAGCCATTGCAGGACTGGCATGGATCCTCGCGATAGATCGGGCGTCTCTTACCAGATCGGAAACGGTGGTCGGGAAGGGCAGGTGGCATCGCCGTTCGCCGACGAGTCAGGCCGAGCAACGCCGCCACGCCAGAGCCTCGTAGATGGTGCGGGAGTTCGCCGAGGCGCTGATGGGCGCAGGGGCAGATGCGCTCTGCCGTACGGGGAGCGGATCCCCCGGCGAGTCAACCGCCGCGACGGCTACCGCGAGCGAGACTGGGACACGGGCGTCGGCTCGATCGAACTCGCCGTCCCGAAGCTGCCCGCCGGCTCGTACTTCCCCGACTGGCTTTCCACAGTACTGTCACACGAGTCGCGGGCATTCGGCAACACGACGCTCGGTGGCGTTGCCGCGCGCGAGTTCCAGAACAGGTGTCCCGTCCACGACGTCATTCGTTGTCGTCGCGCAGCACCGCGGCCGCGGGTACACCTCCCAGTACGTCTCGCCGCTCTCGGACTCCGCAGCGTCCGACCGACGCAACTTCGACGCGGGTCGGCGCGGGTTCCGATTTACCTCGAAATAGCGCGCGGCATTCCGGAACGACGGAACTCGCACGACGCCAAGCCGGGCAGTCAAAGCCGCCAGGAACTTCCTCAACGCTCAGCGCACCAACCGTGGCGCAAGAAGCTCGAACTCGGTTCTCTTACTCAGTCATCGCGGGGCCGGCGGAAGAGCAGGTCTCACTACAGAGAGGTCCAATCACGGCGCAAATAGACATCTCCACACAGAGAGAGGTCGAAAAAGCCGGGCAACCGAACACCGCCACGCTTCTCGGGGAGACTGTTCTTTGTCATTCACGCTGGCATGGCCGCGCTGGTGCGCTATGTTCTGAGCATGTTCGAGCACGCGCCGCACAGTCTGATGATGGCCCTGCTGCCAGGGCCTGTCGGCGCGCTCTAGTTTCGACCGTCGATCAACCGGCCCCATTGGACGCGGGGCCGGAACGCTCATCGGTGGCTGGCCTCGTAGGGCCAGCAAAGGAGGAACCCGATGAGCAACAAGCGACGCTTCTACATCACGACAGCCATCCCCTACGTGAATGGCGATCCGCATCTCGGGCACGCGCTGGAGTTCGTGCAGGCTGACGTGCTGGCGCGCTACCGCAGACTTCGCGGTGACAGCGTCCGCTTCCTGAGCGGGACGGACGACAACGCGCTCAAGAACGTCGATGCGGCCGTGGCCGCCGGTCTTTCGGTCGCGGAGTTCGTCGCGGAGAAAGCGCAACGCTTCGTCGATCTTGCGGTGCCTCTTCAGCTCTCGAACGACGACTTCATCAGGACGAGCACCGACACGCGCCATCGCCCCGGCGTCGAGCGGTTGTGGCGGGCCTGCGCTGACACGGGCGATCTCTATCAGCGCGACTACGAGGGCCTCTACTGCTTGGGCTGCGAGGCTTTCGTCCTGCCCGACGACCTCGCCGACGGACGTTGCCCTGAGCATGGGCAAGCGCCTGAGCTGATCGTCGAGCGCAACTGGTTCTTCCGGCTCTCGCGCTACCAGGAGGCGCTGCTCAGTGTGATCGAGAGCGGACGCCTGCGCATCGAGCCGGAGCACCGCCGCAATGAGGTGCTCGCATTCATCAGGAGCGGCCTGACCGACTTCAGCGTCTCCCGCGCCCAGGAGCGGGCACGCGGTTGGGGCACCCCGGTGCCGGACGACCCCGAGCAGGTGATCTACGTCTGGTTCGACGCTCTCGCTAACTACATCACCGCGCTCGGCAACGACTCGGAAGACGCCTACCGCGAGTGGTGGCGCGAGAGCGACGAGCGCCTGCATCTGATTGGCAAGGGGATCATCCGTTTCCACGCGATCTATTGGCCCGCGATCCTCCTCTCCGCACGGCAGCCGCTGCCGACGACGATCTTCGTCCACGACTACCTCACGGTCGAAGGGCAGAAGCTCTCAAAGTCGCTCGGGACGGCGATCGACCCGCTGTGGGTCATCGAGTCATACGGCACGGACGCATTGCGCTGGTGGTTCCTCCGTGACGTGCCATGCAACGGCGATGCCGACTTCCGCGAGCCGCTGATCGCCGCGCGCGCGAACGAACTTGCGGACGACCTCGGCAACCTGATCAATCGGACGATCGCTCTCGTCAGCCGCAACCGGCCCGAGGGAGTGCGCCAGACCCCCGACTGGCCCGTCGAAGCCGCGCCGCTTCGCGCACGGTGCACTGAGCTGCCGGATGCGATCGACGAAGCCCTCGCTGCGTTTGACCTCCGCGCCGCGACAACTGCACTGTGGGAGGTGGTCGCCGAGGCCAACCGCTTCGTCTCAGCGACACAACCTTGGGACATCGCGAAGGCCGCCCGCGGCGGCGATTCCCAAGCGTCGGAGCGCCTGGACGCTGTCCTGGCCGCCCTGCTCGACGCCTGCCGCGTCATCGCACACGAACTGCTGCCGTTCCTCCCACTCGCCGCCGAGCGGATTGTGGCGGCCCTAACCAACCTCGACGCGCAGCAGGGACGGACGCTCTTCCCGAAGTTCGAGGCGGTTTCCTAGCGACCCTTCAAACAACCACGCTCACGTGGGACGCTCAGGAGGACAGGACGAAGGAGCCGGAGCCCAGGCAGTACCGGCGGAACGGGGCCCTCGGGGAGGAGAGGGCCCCGCAATTCCTGCCGGCCGGGAGTGCTCTACGGAACCGGCACGCCGTCCACGAACAGCTGGATCGCCCCGGCGGCCAAACCATCAGTGGCAACGGTGTCATTGCCGTCGAGGGTGTTGATGTCGAGCCGGTCGTTCGCGAACTCCGGCTGCAGGATCTCGACCGTCGGGGCAAGACCGCTCACCTTCACAACATCTGAGTCCCCGCTGACGTCGATCGCGTCCTCGCCGTTGGTGCCGCTGACGACGATGCGGTCCGCCTCGCCGTCTCCGGCGCCCGGTGTGCCTTCGACGTCGACCTGCAGGCTCGTGAGGTCGGTTCCCGTCAGGTCGCCGACGTTGACCAGGTCGGCCCCGGCAAGAGCCGGGAAGTCGATCCGTTCGAGGCCTGCAACGTCCATCGTCACGCTGCCGATGTCGCGGACGAACCGCACGCGATTCCCGTTCGCCGTCACATCGATCCGCTCGGCGATGTTGGCGCCGATGAAGAGCATCGAGTCGTCGCCGGCCCCGCCCTCGACGGTGTCGCTGCCGTCGCCCGGATCCCAGTCGAAGATGTCGTCGCCGGCGCCCAGCTGAGCAAGGTCGTTGCCCTTGCTGCCGTCGAGCATGTCGTTGCCGCCTCCGCCGACCAGCCTGTCGTCGCCCTGGCCGGCGAAGATCTCGTCGTCTCCTTCGCCTGCGGCGAGGATCAGAGCGATCGCCTGAGCCGGGAGCCCGGCCGCCGAGATCTCGTCGTTGCCGTCCACACCGTCGACAGAAAGGGCGTCGGTCGCCTCCTGGTGCCGAATCGCCACCGCGGCCCGCAGCCCGGCCACGACGAGACCTGAGGTGTCTCCGTTGACGCGGATCCTGTCCCCGTCGTTCGTGCCTTCGACGATGACGCGGTCGATCTGGCCGTCGCCCTCTGCTCCGCCAAGAGTGGAGGCCAGATCGAGGTTCACGGTGCCAACGTCGGTGCCGGTCAAGTCGCCGACGATGGCGACGTCGGCCCCGCCGAGCGCGTTGAAGTCGACCCGCTCGATTCCGGCC
>JBKPFP010000167.1:0-1056 GCA_046744435.1 Actinomycetota bacterium
CGGAAGCTCCCACCACAGGTAGAACGAGCCCTCCGACTCGACGTGGGGGAGGACCTCACACAGCCGGTCGCGCCGCGCCTGGTAGCGCCCCACGCGCTCGGCAACCGACTCCTGCGGCCCGGTCAGCGCGGCGATCCCGGCTTCCTGGATCGCGCTGAAGATCCCAGCGCGCGCGTGGTCGCCGATCAGGTCGAGCCGCGAGACGACCTCCGCGTTGCCGAGCACGAAGCCGAGGCGCCAGCCGGCCATCCCGTACGTCTTCGACATCGAGAACATCTCGACGCCCACCTCTCGCGCGCCCGGCGTGGCGAGGAACGACTGCGGCTCGCGCCCGTCGAAGACGAGGTCGCCGTAGGCGAAGTCGTGCACGATCGCGGCGCCGGTCTCCTCGGCGTAGGCGACGGCGTCCTCGAACGTCCCCGGCGGCACGCAGACCGCGCAGGGATTGCTCGGGTAGTTGAGGAAGACCGCGGCGACGTCCTCGCTCATCACGGACTCGAAGTCCGGCGCCCAGGCAGGCCGCTCGAGCGGCAGCGGCACGAGCCGCGCGGCGGCGAGTGCGACGCCCGACGGGTAGTCCGGATAGCCCGGGTCGGGCAGGAGGATCGCCGAGCCGCGCTCGGCGAGCGCGAGGGCGAGCTCGACGATCGCCGTCTTCGTCCCGGGCAGGATCGCCACCTCGCGGTGCGGGTCGAGCTCGACGCCGTACAGCTCCGCGTAGCGTCCCGCGATCGCCATCCGCAGCGCGGGCAGCCCGCGGAAGGGCGGATAGCCGTGCGCGGAAGGCTCGTTTGCCGCCGCCGCGAGCGCGTCGATCACGTGCTGCGGCGGCCCGACCTCCGGGTTCCCGCGCCCGAGGTCGACGAGCGGCTTGCCTTCCAGCGCCGCGTGCTCGGCGACGCGCGCGAGCAGATCCGTGAAGTACTGCTGAGGAAGCCGCTCGAGCCGTTGTGGGCGGGGCCGCACTGCGCGATCGTAGTGCCCGCAAATAGAGCCGGGTGGTTCTTTTCAACGGGCTCGTAGTAGCCCGGGGGAGAGGAGTGACCACCCGGCTCT
>JBKPFP010000096.1:0-8904 GCA_046744435.1 Actinomycetota bacterium
GCGATCATCGTCGACGCATACTTCTCCGACTCGCTGCCGTTCCACCTGACGACGGCCGAGTTCCTCGACCTCGTCCACTCGCGGCTTGCGCCCGGCGGAGTCGTCGCGAGCAACCTGATCGGAGCCGTCAGCGGCGAAGGCTCGAAGCTCTTCCGGTCGATGTACCGCACCTATCGCACGGCGTTCCCGACCGTGCTCGTGCATCCGGTCATCCTCTCGAATGACGACGGCGGCCTGCGCAACATCATCGTCGTCGCCGGCGACCTCGCCGCTCCCGGGAAGGACGTGCTCGCCGACCGCTGGGAGCAGGTGCGCGAGCGCGACCCGCGGACGGTCGACCTGTCGAAGCCGATCCGCGACCGCTACGACGCGCTCATTCCTACGCGCGACGTGCCCGTGCTGACGGACGACTACGCGCCCACGGACGCGCTGCTCTTCCTCGAGTAGGCCGAGCCAAAAAACGCGCTAGCCGAAGAAAGCGCTGGCGACCGCGTACCGGCGCGTAGCGCCTGTCCGCGCTGCCGGAGGCACCCGCGGACCGGTGGAGGGGGTCTGGGGGAACCGGGCGGTTCCCCCGGCGACGAAGTGCAGTGCTAGCCGAAGAACGCGCTGGCGACGGCGTACCAATCTGGTGGCACCGTCTTGATCTCCTTCGTCGCCTCCGCGAGCGAGACGTCGACGATCGCGTCCCCGTGCAGCGCGGCCATGAGCCCGAACTTGCCCTCCTCGACGAGGTCGGCCGCCTTGAGCCCGTAGCGAGTCGCGAGCACGCGGTCGCGCGGAGTCGGGCTCCCGCCGCGCTGGACGTGGCCGAGCACGGTCACGCGGGTCTCGTAGCCGGTGCGCTCCTCGATGTCGAGCGCCAATGCGTGGCCGACACCGCCCAGCCGGATGTGCCCGAACTCGTCCTCGGCCGTCTCCTGCACCACCTGCCGCCGCTCGCCGGACTCGTAGGCCAGCTCGTAGCCCTCGCTGACGACGACGATCGAGAAGTCCTTCCCGCGGCGATGCCGCCGCTCGATCTCGTCGCAGGCGCGCTCGACCGTGATCGGCTGCTCCGGGATCAGGATCACGTCGGCGCCGCCGGCGATCCCGCTCATGACCGCGATCCAGCCCGTGTTGCGGCCCATCACCTCGACGACCATGACGCGGTTGTGCGCTTCGGCCGTGGTGTGCAGGCGGTCGATCGCCTCGGTGCAGATGAAGACGGCCGTGTCGAAGCCGAACGTGTAGTCGGTGCCGGAGAGGTCGTTGTCGATCGTCTTCGGGACACCGACGACGGGGAAGTCATGCTCCTCGTGCAGGCGCGCGGCTACGCCGAGCGTGTCCTCGCCGCCGATCGCGACGAGCGCGTCGAGGCCGGCCTCGCGGAAGTTGCCGCGTACCTTCTCGACGCCGCCTTCGACCTTGTACGGGTTCGCCCGCGAGGTGCCGATGATCGTCCCGCCGCGGGGCAGGATCCCGGAGATCTCGCGAGGCCCGAGCGGCTCGAACCGACCGTCCACAAGGCCGCGCCACCCCGAGCGCACCCCGACTGCTTCGTGACCGTGGTCGAGCAATCGCCGTGCCACTGCCCGAATCACCGCGTTTAGTCCTGGACAATCTCCGCCGCCTGTGAGGACTCCGACGCGCCTGCCCACGGCCCAAGTGTGTCAGGCGTACAGAGCTACCATGAGTCGTTCAGCCGAAGTGGCGGAACTGGTAGACGCGCCGGACTCAAAATCCGGTGGGGTCACACCCGTGTGGGTTCGAGTCCCACCTTCGGCACATCGATTCGGCACGCGACGATTCTCGGTGCGCTGGGAAACCTCCCTGTTCCCCCAGCCCCCTCCACTCGTCCGCGCCGCCTTTGGCAGCGCGGACACGCGCTTCGTGCGGTTCTCCTTGCAAGCGTCCGCCGTTGTCTCGATACTTCGCGGTTCCTAAGGCGGAAGCCGCGGTCGAGCCGCCGTCGCTCCGTCGGCCAAGGTCACGGTGACGAGAGGGAGGATTGGGCACGTGAGAAAAGGCGGAATGTGGTTCTTACTGGCCTTCGTGTTCGGCGCTCTCGCCTTCGCCGCCGCCGGATGTGGCGGCGACGACGACGGGGGCGGAGGCGGCGTGGAGGCGCTGCCGTCGGCGTCCTGCGGCGCGATCCGGTACGAGGGCGACGGCGATCCTGACTATTTGATCGCGTCGGATCTGCCGCTCCAGGGCGCGAACAGGGCGCTGACGACGCAGATGGCGGACGCCATCGAGTTCATTCTCAAGCAGCAGGACTGGAAGGCCGGCGACTACAAGATCGGCTACCAGTCGTGCGACGACTCGACCGCGCAGGCGGGTAGCTGGGACTCCGCCAAGTGCTCGTCGAACGCTCGCGCCTACGCGAACAACCAGGACGTGATCGGCATCGTCGGCACGTTCAACTCGGGCTGCGCGAAGCTCGAGATCCCCGTCAACAACCGGGCCCCAGAAGGTCCGCTGGCGATGGTCAGCCCGGCGAACACGTATCCGGGCCTGACGATCGGCGGCCCCGGCACCGAGTCGGGCGAGCCGGACAACTACTACCCGACCGGTAAGCGCAACTACGCGCGTGTCGTGTGGAACGACCAGTTCCAGGGCGCGGCGGGCGCGCAGCTGGCCCAGCAGCTCGGACTGAAGAAGGTGTACGTCCTCACCGACAAGGAGACGTACGGGAACGGCATCGCGAACCTCTTCGTCAATTACGCGAAGAAGCTCAACATCGCCACGCTTCCCAGCAGGCCGGAGGCGTGGGACAAGAACGCCTCGAGCTACGAGGCCATCGCGAGCCGCATCAAGGCGTCCGGGGCCGACTCGGTCTTCCTGGGCGGCATCGTCTGCAACAACGGCGGCAAGCTGATCAAGGACCTGCGCGCTGGGCTCGGACCGAACGTCCAGATCTTCGGCCCCGACGGCTGGACGCCCATCTCGGCAACGATCCAGGGTGCCGGCCAGGCGTCCGAGGGCATGTACATCACCCAGCCCGGACTTCCGGCCGACCAGCTCAAGGGCGAAGGCAAGACGTTCGTCGACGAGTTCACGGCGGAGATCGGCACGGCGCCGAATCCGTACACCGCATACGCGGCGCAGGCCGCTGTCATCCTGCTCGACTCGATCGCCGACTCGGACGGCTCACGTGCGCAGGTCTCCGAAGGGCTCTTCAACCGCGACGTGAAGAACGGCATCCTCGGCGACTTCAAGATCGACGAGAACGGCGACACCACGCTCGGAATCGTCTCCGTCTACCAGATCAAGAACCAGAAGGAGACGTTCGTGAAGACGATCACGCCCGAGCTCAGCTTCGTGAAGGGCTAGCGCGAACACAAGGAGGTAACGGCGGGGGAGGGCGAGAGTCCTCCCCCTAGCCGTCCGAGAGGGAATCGGTGGCTACTGAGGCGTCGAGGATCCGAATCCCGGTCGCGTACCGGCCCAGCGTGCTGGGAATCCTCGGCTCGCTGATCCTCGGGGTCGTCGTCCTCTGGCTCGTAGTCAACTTCGTCAAGGAGCCGGCAGAGTTCTACCGTCTGTTCCTGATCGGCCTGACCTACGGCGTCATCTACGGCTTCGTCGCGCTCGGCTATTCCCTCGTCTACGGCATCCTCGAGCTGATCAACTTCGCCCACGGCGACGTCTTCATGCTCGGCGGCATGCTGGTCGCGACGATGACCGTCAGCTTCGGGCTGGCCGACGAGAGCGGGCTCATGCTCTGGGCCGGGATCATCGGAATGCTGCTGATCGCAATGGTCTTCTGCGCCACGATCAACACGACGATCGAGCTCGTCGCCTACCGGCGCCTTCGTCACGCTCCGCGGCTCGCGCCCCTGATCACCGCGATCGGCATGTCGTTCGTGCTGCAGAACATCGGGCTCGTCTGGAAGGGCGCGCGGCCGACCTCGGTGCCGAGCATCCTCCCCAACGGCACGGTCTTCACGGTCGGCGGCGTTCCGTACACGTGGGACAAGTTCTTCGTGCTCCTCTTCACGATCCCCGTCCTGCTGGCCCTGATCTGGCTCGTCCAGCGGACCCGCCACGGCAAGGCCATGCGTGCGACCGCCCAGGACCGGGAGGCGTCCGCGATGATGGGCATCAACGTCAACCGCACGATCTCGTTCACGTTCTTCATCGCCGGCACGCTGGCCGGCGCGGCCGGGCTGTTGTACGCCCTCTACGTGACGAACGTCCGCTTCAACGAGGGCTTCCGAGTCGGTCTGATCGCCTTCACGGCCGCGGTCCTCGGCGGGATCGGCAACCTGCCGGGTGCGGTTCTCGGCGGCCTCCTCATCGGCCTGGTCGAGTCGTTCAACAACGGGCTCTCCTGGCACACCCCGGGCCCGGACTGGACGACCACGATCATCTTCGCGATCCTGATCCTGATCCTGGTCTTCAGGCCTGAAGGCCTGCTCGGAGAGCGGACCCCGGAGGGGGTTTAGCCATGCGCTTGCCCAAGCCTCACCCCTTCAACCGTGACGCATTCGTCCGCGAGTCGCGCCCCCGCCTCAGGCGGGGCCTGCTCTTCGCCGTCCCCACCTTCCTGATCATCACGCTCGTCTCGGGCGCCACCTTGACGCTGGTCCTAGCGGTGCTCGTGGGGCTCGCGCTCTACGTCCCGTCGTGGAACCGGGTGCCGTTCGGCCGCCACGTCGTCGTCGTCTCGGTGATCGTGCTCGTCGTCCTCTACCCCTACTACGTGGACGACATGTTCGAGGTGCCGATCTTCGGCGACTTCCCGACCCTGAACACGGCCGTGTCGATGCTCATCTTCATGATGATGGCGCTCGGGCTGAACATCGTCGTCGGCTACGCCGGCTTGCTCGACCTCGGCTATGTGGCGTTCTACGCGATGGGCGCCTACACCGCGGCCTGGTTCGCGTCGCCGCAGTTCTCGAGCCACAAGTTCCACTTCGGGGCCGTAGGCGTCAACCCGAATGCGTCCGGCTTTCACGTCTCGATCTGGGTCATCCTTGTCATGGCGGCGATCTTCGCGGCGGTCGCCGGCGTGCTGATCGGCTTCCCGACTCTGCGGTTGCGCGGGGATTACCTCGCGATCGTCACGCTCGGCTTCGGCGAGATCATGCCCCAGATCGCCGTCAACGGCGACAACCTCTTCAACACCGGCTTCAACCTCACCAACGGCCCGCAGGGGATCAACCCGATCGACCCGCCCGGCTTCGGCTCGACGCTCGGGGCCATCGGCCTCCCGGAGTCGTACATCACGCCCGGCGACGATGCTTTCTGGTTTTTCGACAGCGAGCTCCGGCTGCACTTCTGGACGGCGCTCGTGCTCGTCCTGTTCACGGTCTTCTGCTCCGTGCGGCTGCGGGACTCGCGGCTGGGCCGCGCCTGGATCGCGATCCGCGAGGACGAGACGGCGGCCGCCGCGATGGGCGTGCCCCTGATGCGCACGAAGACCTGGGCCTATGCCGCCGGCGCGTTCTTCGGCGGGATCGCCGGCGCGTACTACGCCAGCTTCAAGGGGGCGACCTTCCCCGGGGACTTCTACTTCAACATCTCGGTCTTCATCCTGTCGATGGTCATCCTCGGCGGGTTGGGCAACGTCTGGGGGGTGATCGCCGGCGCGGCGTTCCTCTCCTACCTGAACCTGGAGGGGCTCGGCAACATCGGCGGCTGGTTCAACGACCGCTTCGCCGGCGGCGGCGCGGACTGGGTCCAGATCTGGAGCGAGCCGATCGACATCCCGCTCTACCAGTTCGGGATCTTCGGCGCCATCCTCGTACTGGTCATGCTCTTCAAGCCCGAGGGGCTGATACCGAGCGCCCGCCAGAAGGCGGAGTTCGAAGAGGGCGTTGCCGACCAGCCGCTCTACGACGTCACCCATGAGTGATCTCCTCGTAGCCGACCAGTTGCGGAAGGAGTTCGGCGGCCTGGTCGCCGTCAACGACGTCGAGTTCACCGTCCCCGAGCGCGCGATCGTCAGCCTGATCGGGCCGAACGGGGCCGGCAAGACGACGTTCTTCAACATGCTCACCGGCGTCTACAAGCCAACCGCCGGCCGGATCGTGTTCGACAGCCAGGACCTGACCGGCAAGCCGCCGCACGCGTTCACCGAGCGCGGAATCGGCCGCACGTTCCAGAACATTCGCCTGTTCCAGAACATGACCGCGGTCGAGAACGTGCTCGTCGGCATGCATGCCCGCCTGCACGGGGGCATCGTGCGCAGCGTGCTGCGGACTCCCGGGTTGAAGAGGGAGGAGGCGGAGGCGCTGAAGCAGTCGCGCGAGTTGCTCGAGTTCTCGGGCCTGCGCGGGCAGCACAACGAGTTCTCGCGCAACCTCTCGTACGGCGACCAGCGGCGGCTCGAAGTAGCACGCGCGCTCGCGACGCGGCCGAAGCTGCTGCTGCTCGACGAGCCGACCGCAGGCATGAACCCGCAGGAGACGGCCGACTTCACCGCCTTCGTGGCGCGGCTCCGCACCGAGCAGAATCTGACAGTGCTGCTCATCGAGCACGATATGCGCGTGGTGATGGGCGTCTCCGACCGCGTGACCGTGCTCGACTACGGCGAGAAGATCGCCGAGGGCTCGCCGCAGGAAGTGCAGCGCGACCCGCGCGTGATCGAGGCTTATCTCGGATCCGCGGCGGTGGCCGAAGGATGAGCGCCGAGCGCGGCAAGATCCTCGAGGTCGA
This sequence comes from Actinomycetota bacterium, assembly GCA_046744435.1. Lineage (GTDB taxonomy): Bacteria > Actinomycetota > Thermoleophilia > Gaiellales > Gaiellaceae > VAXT01. The sequence continues at coordinate 6,646 of JBKPFP010000096.1, forward strand.
GGACGTCCACACGTTCTACGGCTCCATCGAGGCGCTGAAGGGCATCTCGCTCGAGGTGTACGACGGCGAGATCGTGACGCTGATCGGAGCGAACGGGGCAGGTAAGTCGACGACGCTGCGCTCGATCAACGGCCTCAACCACCCGCGCGAGGGCACGATCCGCTTCCAGGGCCGTGACATCACGGACGAGGCACCGCACAACGTCGTCAAGATGGGGATCAGCCAGTCGCCCGAGGGACGCAGGCTCTTTCCCCGCATGAGCGTGCTCGAGAACCTGCAGATGGGTGCCTTTCAGCAGTCCGACCGGGCCGGCCAGCGCGAGGACATGGAGCGCGTGTTCACGCTGTTCCCGCGGCTCGAAGAGCGCAAGAACCAGAAGGCGGGGACGCTCTCAGGCGGTGAGCAGCAGATGTGCGCGATCGGCCGCGCGTTGATGGCGCGCCCGAAGCTGCTGATGCTCGACGAGCCGTCGATGGGGCTGGCGCCGATCTTCGTGGAGAAGATCTTCGAGATCGTCCGCGAGATCAACGAGCAGGGCACGCCGATCCTGCTGGTCGAGCAGAACGCGCTGATGGCGCTCGACACGGCCCACCGCGGCTACGTAATGGAGACCGGGAACATCGTGCTCGCCGACGATGCGAAGGCGCTGCGCGACAACGAGCAGGTGCGCAAGACCTACCTCGGCGTCGACTGACTCTCGTCGCGGATCCGAAGAGGAAAGTACGGAGGGGAGAGGAGCACACCGATCCGCGGTGGGCGCTCCGACCGGCCGTGTGCCATCTCGAGCGCGGCCGGGACGCCCCTCGTCGGCACGAAGCCGAACCGGCGCACCGCCACGGCGTCGCGGCAACCGGCGACGAGCACGGTGCCGAGCCGTCCGAGCGCCGGCTGGCAGGCGGCCCACTCCGCGAACGGAAGCAGCGGGTGCGTGGCCCGGCCGTCGCGGTAGGCGGTGATCGCTCGTTCGTCGCTCGCGACCTCATGCTCGGCTTCGACCAGCTCGTCCGGATCGCGTCGCCCGGCGGCGAGGGCTTGGAAAAGGCGCCGGTACGGCTGCTGCGTCGGGTGCGGAAAGCGGCGCGTGAAGCGGCTGACGAGGATCGCGGTCCCGCCCTCGACGAGCGGAAATTCGTCGCGCCAGAGCCGTAGCGCGAGGCCGAGCCCGAGGTAGGCGGCGAGCACGGGGTTGGGGGCCTCGCGCGGGAGATGCGGCGTGGCGTGAGGGATGCCGATGCAGATCACGTCGAGACGGCCGTCGAGCGTCGCTGAGCGCGACTCGACGCCGCGCAGCAGCGCCTCGGCGTGCGCAACCGAAGGCGGGCCGGCGAAGACCGCGAACGCCGAGATCTCGGACGGCAGGCTGCGCAGGACGCGCAGCCGGACGATCCTCGGCAGGAGGTCGAACGTGCCCCGCAGCGGAAACTTCGCGACCCTCGCCACTGCGGCCGGGTCGTGCGGGTAGCCGTGGAAGACGCCGGTCAAGGCGGGGGTGTTCAGGGTCAGCGAAACGCCGAGCAGCGGGACGCGGCGCGCGAGTGCCTGCTCGAGCGCGACTGCTGTCCTCCAGCCGCCCGACGCCGCGGTCTGCAGCAGCGAATACGCGTCGGCGGCACGCAGCGCCTCGGGGCCCGAGGCCGCGACCAGGGCCGCCGGCCCGCCGTTGACGACGGTCTCGGCTGCGGTGACGCTGACCACGACGTCGGCGCGGAGCAGCGCCGGGTTGACGCGCAGTGGGATGCGGCCGACCGAGCCCACGTCGACGAGGTCGGGGCTCTCGGCGTCGTGCACCTCGACCTGTCCGCGGAACCGGCGCGCGAACTCCGGCGGCACGAGCGCCTCGAGCTCGCGGCTTCCAGCCCTCCGGGCGAGCCCGCCTGCGACGAGCAGCGTCTGTCGATCGAGCGGCACGCCGGCGCGCGCGAGCTCCTCCATCGTGGCCGCGATCGCGATGCGCCGCGGGTCGGTCGCGGAGCCCGGGAGCGGAAGCGCCGGCAGCTCGACGACGACGGTCGCGCGTCCGCTCCGCGGGACGAGCGCCTCGAGCGGCTCCCCGGCCAGCGGGAAGCGCAGCGCGTCGCGCACCGCGGCGGCGACGTCCGCGATCGGGTCGACCGGAGGCGGCGGCGCCAGAGCGACAGCGTCGTCACCGGCGTCGACGAGCGCCAACCGTGAGCCCGACGCGAGCGGCAGCTTCGACACTAAGGCACCGCTCGCGGTGCCGCCATCAGGACGCGCGGGCTTTGCCCGCGTGTCCGTCTG
>JBKPFP010000242.1:0-2615 GCA_046744435.1 Actinomycetota bacterium
GTGCGGCCGAGGTCCCAGCCGACCTCGCTCGGCTCGCCGGAGAAGCCGTAGCCGGGCAGCGACGGCAGCACGAGATCGAACGCGTCCTCGGCGTCTCCTCCGTGCGCGGTCGGATCGGTGAGCGGGCCGACGGTGTCGAGCAGCTCGATGACCGAGCCGGGCCAGCCGTGCGTCATGATCAGCGGTAGCGCGTTCTCGTGAGCCGACTTGACGTGGATGAAGTGGATCTCGAGCCCGTCGATCTCGGTCGTGAACTGCGGGAGCGCGTTGAGCTTCGCCTCCGCTTTGCGCCAGTCGTAGTCGGTGGTCCAGTAGCGCGCCAGCTCTTGCAGCGTCGCCAGCTGGACGCCCTGCGATCGATCCGGGACGAGCTCCTTGCTGGGCCAGTGCGTCGCCGCGATGCGCCGGCGCAGGTCCTCCAGCTGCTCGTCTGGAATCACGACGTGGAAGGGTCGGATCTCGGTGGCGGTCTCGACGGTGCTGCTCATGACGACCTCCCTCCGTTGCGGAGCGGCTTGAAGGCGGCGCGCATCTCGCTCGCGAAGAGCTCCGGCTCTTCCCAGGCGGCGAAGTGGCCACCCTTGTCGACCTCATTGAAGTAGATCAGGTCGTGGTAGGCCTTCTTCACCCAGTGGCGCGGGGCCTGGAAGATCTCGCCGGGGAACACCGTGAAGGCCACCGGGAGCGAGACATGCGGGGGCGCGTGCTTCAACGCAGCAGTTACGGCTCGTGAGTTCTCCCAGTACAGCCGCGCGGCCGAAGTACCCGTGCCGGTCAGCCAGTACAGCGTGATGTTGTCGAGGACGTGGTCGCGGGTGAGACCGCCTGAGGGCGTCCCGTTGAGGAACGCGCGGGAGATCTTCTCGTAGCTGTCCGCGTCGTGGTCCAGCATCCACGCCGCCAGACCGACGGGTGAGTCCACGATCGAGTACCCGATCGTCTGCGGGTGTTCACCCATCTCGGTGAGATAGCCCCGCATGAAGACCCCGGTGAACTTGCCGAACTGCGCGCGATCCTCGTCGGAAAACGCCAGCCTGAAGTTGAGCGCGGCCATCAAGAGCTCTCGCGGGGCCGCGTCCAGGAAGTTGAAGTGGACGCCAAGTAGGCCATCGGGCGCCTGACGCGCCATCGCGTCGGTGACGCCGGCCCCCTGATCGCCGCCCTGGGCGACGTAGCGGGTGTAGCCGAGCCGGTCCATCAGCTCCGCCCACGCCTCCGCCGTGCGGGCCGGGTTCCAGCCTACCTCGGTCGGCTCTGCCGAGAGGCCGTATCCGGGCAGAGACGGGATGACGACATCGAACGCGTCCGCCGCGTCGCCGCCGTGGGCGGTCGGATCCGTGAGCGGCCCGATGACCTCGAGCATCTCGATCACCGATCCCGGCCAGCCGTGCGTGATGATCAATGGCAACGCGTTCTCATGATCCGACTTGACGTGGATGAAGTGGATCTTGAGCCCGTCGATCTCGGTTGTGAACTGCGGGAGCGCGTTGAGCCTCTCCTCGACCCTCCCGAAGTCGTAGTCGTTCGCCCAATACCGCGCGAGCGCTTGGAGCATCGCCAGCTGCACGCCCTGCGACTCGTCGAGCTCGTTGCTGGTCCAGCGCGTCGCGGCGATGCGCCGGCGCAACTCGTCGATCTGCTCCTCTGCAATCTCGACCTGAAACGGCCGGATCTCGGTTGCGGTCTTGACAGTGGTCATGAGGACCTCCTCTGCTAGCGCAGCGACCGGAACGCTGCTCGGATTTCTTCGGCGAAGAGCTGCGGCTGTTCCCAGGCGGCGAAGTGCCCGCCTTTGTCGACCTCGTTGAAGTAGATGAGGTTGGGGTAGGCCTGCTCGGCCCAGCTCCGCGGCGCCTGGTACTGCTCGCCGGGAAAGACGGTGATCGCGACGGGACTCGAGACGCCCTTGGCGTTGAAGAAGCCGCCCTTGTACTCCCAATAGAGGCGAGACGCAGAGACCCCCGTGTTGGTCAGCCAGTAGAGCGTGATGTTGTCGAGGACCTCGTCACGCGTCAGTTCGCCCGTGGCGCTCGTTGTCCGATCGAGAGCAGAGACGACCGCCGCCGCCGGCTGGCCGTCAGCATCGTTGTGGTCGAGAAGCCAGGCGGCCAGGCCGACGGGTGAATCTGCGATGCCGTACAGGGTTTGCGGGCGCGCCGCCATCATCCTGGCGTACTCGACCTGCGTGTACGTCCTGATCAGCTGTTCATAGGCGCGTCGTTCCTCAGCTGACAGGTCGGACGGCGGCGGCTCGCCGGCGAGGGACGCCTTGTCGACGTCGGCCGGAACCGTGGCCGGCATGTTGGTGTGGATCGCGAGCAAGCCTTCAGGTGCCTGCAGGCCCATCTGGTCGACCACGAACGCACCCCAGTCGCCGCCCTGGGCGACGTAGCGGCTGTAGCCGAGGCGCTGCATCAGCGCTGCCCAGGCGCGACCCATGCGCTCGGGGCCCCAACCGGTGCCCGTCGGCTTCCCCGAGAACCCATAGCCCGGCATCGACGGAATCACCACGTGGAACGCGTCCGCGGCGTCGCCGCCGTGCGCCGTGGGATCGGTCAGTCGTTCGATGATCTTCAGCTGCTCGATGATCGAGCCCGGCCACCCGTGGTTGACGA
>JBKPFP010000467.1:0-3907 GCA_046744435.1 Actinomycetota bacterium
CGGCGATGATGATCCAAGCCCATGTCGGCATGTCTCTCTCCTCTCTCGCTGCAGTCGCAGATACCCCGGTGCCGGTGGACGAAAACGCGCGGCCGGACCGGTCGTCTACGCTTTGGGTGGCGCGACGGACGAGGCTGTTAGCCCGTGAGGCGCAATGCCAAGCCGGGGTGGGAAGCGAGCGGTCGCGCCACATTGCGCTCCGTGGACACCACCGTGGAGGTCAAGCGGACTCTCGACGGCAAGGTCGTCGAATATCCCTGCAAATCAGTTCTTTTCGAGCCAGACGCGCGGGCGGTGATCCTCTGCGAGATCGCCGAGGCCGAGCCGGTCGTGGGCGGGCGACTGACGCTCGAACCGGGCACTCGTTCCTACGGGTTTTTCTGGCTCGACCGGCCGTACGTCCCGTACCACTGGCTCGTCGAGGGCCGGACGATGCTGCACTACGTCAACCTCGGCCGCGTCGCCACCCTCGAGGAGACCAGGGTCGTCTGGGACGACTACGCGGTCGACGTCCTCGTCTGGCCGGATGGCCTCGTCGAGGTCGTGGACGAGGACGAGGTCCCGCCGGCCACGGACGAGTCGATCCTGTCCTTCATCGCCGACGCCAAGGCGCGCCTCCTCGACGAGCTGAACGACGTCGTCGCGCTAGTCGAGCGTGAGACCCGGCAGTTCGAGGCGCAAGTCCCGTAGCCTCAATGTCGCGGAACGGCGTGCTTCGTTAGCAGGCCACCCGCTGAGCGGCGACGATCGGCTCGGCGGCCTGTCCGTCCAGGAGCAGCGGGATCAGCCCGCGCTGGGGCTGGTCCATCGGCACCCAGTAGTCGTCGCGGCCGATGCGGTGGGCCACCGTGAGGCCGTGGGCGGCGAGGCGCTCGCCTACCGGCCGGCCGTCGGGTCGCGGCTCCGAGTACTGCTGCTCGCTGAGCACGTAGCCGCACGGCGGGGGATCGAGGATCTGCTCGGGCGTGGGATCCTCGTCCGGCGGCGGGGCCTCGCCGGGATGGGGTGCCGGGAAGGGCGGGATGGGATACGAGCCCCGGAACACGATCCGTCCGGTGTTCGACGTCTGGAATGCGATCGACTCCTCGATCGCTTGCCCGATCGCTTGCTGATTGGCGAGCTGGTAGTCGAGGAACTGCTGGTACGTGTACAGGGCCGAGTAGGTCTTGCGCCGACGGTTGTTCGGCGGACTAGCCTCGTTCGGCCGCGTCGCACCGCCCGCGCTGCGCGCCTCGAGCAGCGAGCCGATAACGCTCTTCAGGCCCAGCGTGTTGCGCAGGATCGTCTCCTGGCTGAGACCGACCGCGCCGCCGTTCTGGCAGCCGTACGGGCAGTACCACCAGCCGTCGTCCGAGCCCTGCACGTAGAAGAAGTCCTCGATCATGCTCTTCGACTGGTCGAAGATCGACCGGGCCACGTTCAGGTGCCGCGGCGGGAGCACGGGCAGGTCGCCGGCCTGGTTGTTGCCGAACTCGTGGCCGTCGAACGCCGCCTCTGGATCGTAGTCGCGCATCATCTCGACGAACGCGAACGTCTCGGGCTCGCGGATCAGCGAGTAGTCGCGGTTCAGGTCCTGGCCGTTGGCGTTGCCGCGGGTATTGGCAGCGCGACCATCGCCGTTGATCGTCGGGACGATCAGCACCGTCGTATTCGCCAGGATGCCGAGCGTGCCCGAGTCGTCGGCGAACGCCAGCTCGCGGGCCAGGATCAGGCACGCCTCGCGGGACGACGGCTCGTTGCCGTGCACGTTGCAGTTGACGAGGGCCGCCGTCGAGCCGGCGACCGCCCTGACGTTGCCCGGCGGCGTCGGGTACCCAATGATGAACATGTTGATCGGCCGGTTCTCGATCGTGCGGCCGATCTCCACGACCCGCACGCGGTCGCTGGCGGCGTCGAGCGCGGCGGTGTAGGCGTACTCGTTCAGGTCGTTGGTGAACAGCGCCGCCTGCATCGCCTCCCACTGCGTGCGGAGGTTCTCCCCGGGCACGGCGGGATCGCCCCACTGCGGCAGCGTCGTGCCGAAGACCGGGTCCGAGAAGGGGTGTTCAGTCGCGCCGGTGCGCGCACGGACGCGCCACCGGAAGCGATCATCCGGGTTGAACCCGGCCTCCGCGAAGGTCGGGGAGCCGGGCGTGACCGTGCGGTTCGGCCGCCAGAGGCCCACGATCGCCGGCGTGCCGATCAGCTCGTCGTCGGCGTTGACGAGGGTCCGCTCGATCTGGTAGTCGGTCGCGCCTGCCACCGCGTCCCAGCTGAGCGTGGCGAAGCCGTCCGCCTGCTCCACGGTCACGCCCGTGACCTGATTCGGCTCCTGGGCGAGCGCCGTTCCTGTCGGTAGCACCGAGGCGATCAGCCCCGCGGCCACCACGGCCACCAAACGCAGTCTTCCGGTCATGAATCCTCCCCCGCTGCGTTGCCAGCGCCGTGCATCTTCTACCGCCTCACCTGCCAGGTCAAGGGCGGTCGGCGGTGAGCTGCCGTTCGTGCTCTTTACTCTGCTTGTGCTGTTTCTCTGACGCGCGCCGGCGTCTCACGCTTGAGGCCGATGTTCTCACCCGTTTCGGGATCGAAGAAGTGGAAGCGGGCCGGGTCGACCGCCAGGCGCAGCGGTGAGCCCGGCGACGCGGCGGTGCGCGGGTCGACGCGCGCATTGAACACCGCCTGGTCGCCCGCGAGCAGCAGCTCGTCCTCGCCCTCGCGCGTCTCTCGGATCTCGTCGGTCTCCACCCGGGCCGCGTCGATCGGGAAGATCACGTGCGTGTCGGAGCCGAGCTCCTCGAGCACCTTGACCGTCATGTCGATCTGCGGCAGGGACGGGTCCGCGAAGGCCGCGTCCTCGAAGCTCTCCGGCCGGATGCCGAGCACCACGCGCCCGGTGGGCAGCGTGTCCCCGAGCAGCGGCGGCAGCGGAATCCGGAACCCGCCGAACTCGACCGCGCCGCCCTCGACGACCGCCTCGACGAGGTTCATCGCCGGCGAGCCGATGAACGCCGCCACGAACAGCGTCTGCGGCAGCCGGTAGAGCACCTGCGGCGTGTCGACCTGCTGGATGCGCCCGTCGCGCATCACGGCCACGCGCTGGCCGAGCGTCATCGCCTCGACCTGGTCGTGCGTCACGTAGACCGTCGTCGCGCCGAGGCGGTCGTGCAGGCTGACGAGCTCGGCCCGCATGCCAACGCGCAGCTTCGCGTCGAGGTTCGACAGCGGCTCGTCCATCAGGAACGCCTTCGGCTCGCGCACGATCGCCCGCCCCATGGCCACGCGCTGCCGCTGCCCGCCCGAGAGCTCGGCCGGCTTCCGATCCAGGAGGTCGTCCAAGCGCAGCAGCCGCGCGACCTCGGTCACGCGCTGCGCGGTCTCGGCTTTCTTCGTGCGGCGCACCTTGAGCCCGTAGCCGAGGTTCTGGCGCACCGTCATGTGCGGGTAGAGCGCGTAGCTCTGGAAGACCATCGCCACGTCCCGGTCGCGCGGAGCCTTCTCGGTCACGTCCTGGTCGCCGATCCTGATCTGGCCCTCGTCGGCCTCCTCGAGCCCCGCGATCACCCGCAGCAGCGTCGACTTGCCGCAGCCGGACGGCCCGACGAGCACGAGGAACTCGCCGTCGGCGATCTCGAGCGAGACGTCGTCGACCGCGCGGACGTTGGCGCCGAAGACCTTCGACACGCGCTCGAGCACGATCTCAGCCAACGGCTACGAGCTCCTTCCCGCCGACGAAGACGGCCCTGATCTCCAGGCGGTCGTCGAGGATGACCAGATCGGCCTCGCCCCCGGCGCGCAGCTCGCCGGACATCCGGCCCGTCAACCGCGCGGGCACCGAGGTGGCGGCCGCGATCGCGTCCGGAAGCGGCGCGCCGAGCGCATGCAGCTTGCGGATGCCCTCGAGCATGGTCGTCACGCTACCCGCGAG
>JBKPFP010000409.1:0-8863 GCA_046744435.1 Actinomycetota bacterium
GCCAGCAGCGCGGTGCAGACCAGCAGCCAGGGCGAGATGCGGACGTCGACCGCCTCGGCTCCCGCCGCCGAGCGGATGACGAAGAGCGCCGCGATCGCGAGCACGTCGACGAGCACGACGTGCTTGAGAGCGAGGCTGTAGGCGACCTGGAGAGCGAGGAACCCGGCGAGGAAGGCGAGCGAGAGCAGGCCGAGCGGCGCGACGAGAGCGGCGGCGAGCACGGCGAGCGCTCCCGCGAGCAGCAGCGCGGCCCGCGGTGAGAGCTCGCCGCGCGCCACGGGGCGGAGCCGCTTCAGCGGGTGGAGCCGGTCGTGCGCGGCGTCGCGCACGTCGTTGACGAGGTACGCGGCGCTCGAGGCCGCGCAGTAGGCCGCGAACGCGATGCCGGCCTCGGCCCAGCGCACCCAGTCTCCGACCTCGGCGGCGAAGATGATGCCGGCGAAGAGCAGCAAGTTCTTCGACCATTGCCGCGGCCGCATCGCGACGAGCCCCGCGCGCCACGGGGACCGCCGCTCGGGCAGCTGGACGACCTCGGCTCGCGCGGGCAGCGCCACGGCGCGAGATCCTACGTACGTCTAAACGGGCTCGGTCGGCAGCACCAGCCGGAAGCGACTCCCGCGGCCCAGCTCGCTCTCCAGCTCGATGCGCCCGCCGAGGGCCAGCGCGAGCTCGCGCGCGATCGCGAGGCCGAGGCCGGTGCCGCGGCCGTCTTGCGTCCAGAATGGCCGGAAGATCCGGTCGCGCTCGGCGGGGCCGATGCCCGGACCGCTGTCCTCGACGGAGACGGCCAACCTCCCGTTCGACGCCTCCAGCTCGAGGTCGACCTTGCCGCCGTCGGGCGTCCACCGAAAGGCGTTCGCGAGCAGGTTCGAGATGATCTGGAGCACGCGGTCGCCGTCGGAGACGATGATCGGGCTCGGCCCCACGTGCCGCTCGTAGCGGATGCCGCGGCGCTTGGCCTCCTCGCCGAACACGACGTACGCGGTCTCCAGCAGCCGCTCCATGTCGACCTCTTCGCGCAGCACCGTGAAGCGCCTCGCGTCGAGCTTCGCCAGGTCGAGCACGTCGCCGACGAGGCGCTCGAGACGGCCGGCCTCGGACAGGACCACGTCGAGCGACATCGCGCGCCCCTGGGGATCTTCCACCAGGCCCTCGCGGAGGGCCTCCACGTGCCCGCGGATGGCGGTCAGCGGCGTCCGCAGCTCGTGCGACACGGTCATCAGGAAGTTCCGTTCCAGCTCCTCGGCCTCGGCGAGGCGGGTTGCCATCTGCCGGAACGAGTCGGCGAGGTTGGCGATCTCGTCGCCCCCGCTCGTCTCCGGGACCTCGACGTCGTAGTTGCCCACGGCCACCTCGTCGGCGGCCTTGGCCAGGGCGGTCACGGGCCGGGTGACGCGTCCCGAGACGTACCAGGCGAGCCCGGCCGTGACGAGGATGCCGGCCAGCAGCGCGAGCGCGAGGCGCTGCAGCAGCGGCACGAGCCGGTCGCGGAGCTCGGTCTTCGGCGCCGCGACGACGAGGGCGCCGAACGGCCGCTCGTGGTTCTTGAAGTAGAGCGGCCTCGCAACTGCGATGAACTCGTTGCTCTCACCCGGCGGGGTGAAGTCGAACCGGACCACTTCCCCGCTGACCAGCGCGGGCCAGTCGACCGCACTCTGCGGCAGGCGCCTCAGCCCCGACTCCTGCCCGAGGAACGCGGGAACTCCGACGTAGAAGAGCCGGTTGCCGCTCGCGCGCTCGAGCTCCTTCGCCTGGAAGCTAGGAGGCGGCCGATCCTGGTTGAGGGACTTCTGGGCCTGTTTCGCGTAGAGCGCGGTCAGCCCCGCAGCCTCGCGACGCAGGTCTCTGATCGTGCGATCCCGCGTGTAGTCCTGGAAGAGCCCGAAGGCGATCGCGGTGGAGACGAGACCGGTCAGCGCGATCCCGACGAGGAAAAGCGCCGGTAGACGAAAGCGCAGCGACCGGAACATGGCTCTCTCCTAGGCTAGGCCGAGACTGGCTCCTTCGCGGGTGAGACTTTGTAGCCGACGCCCCAGACCGTGACGATCGGCGAGGCGTCGCCGAGCTTCCTGCGCAGCTGGCGGACGTGGACGTCGACGGTCCGCGTGTCGCCCGCGAACGTGTAGCCCCAGACGCGCTCGAGCAGCTGGTCGCGCGTAAGGACGAGGCCGCGGTGGTCGAGCAGCTCCCAGAGCAGGTCGAACTCCTTCGGCGCGAGCTTGATCTCCTCGCCCGCCACCTTCACCTCGCGGCGTCCCGCATCGACGACGAGATCGCCGTGCTGGATCTGGGCGCTCGCCACCTCGCGGCGGTCGGGGGTCGAGCGGCGGAGAATCGACTTCACGCGGGCGACGAGCTCCCGCGGGTTGAACGGCTTCGTCAGGTAGTCGTCAGCCCCGACCTCGAGGCCGATGATCTTGTCCACGTCCTCGTCCCGCGCCGTCAGCATCAGGATCGGGACGTCCGAGCGCCGACGCAGCCGGCGGCAGACCTCGATCCCGTCGATGTCGGGCAGCATCAGATCGAGCACGATCAGGGCGGGCTGCTCGCTCTCGGCCTTTGAGAGCGCGTCCTCGCCGTTCGGCGCGACGTAGACCTCGTAGCCGGCGTTCTTCAGGTAGAGCGAGACGAACGAGGCAATCGAGGCCTCGTCCTCGACGACGAGCACGTTCTGTGGCTTCTGCACCGGCATCGACTCCCTTCAGGATGCCAGAGAAGCCCGCTGTCCCCGTCAGGCTCCCGGCCGGAGAGCCGCGAGCTGGAATCTCGTCAGGTCGTCCGGGAGGGAGCGGTAGTCGTCGTCGTTCAGCGACCAAACGCCGTCGTAGAAGACGCCGGCCTGGATCGACCCCGCGCCCTCGATCATGCCGGTGCCGCGGCCGACGGCGCTCAGGTAGATCCCGCGGCCTTCGATGCGGACGTGCGTCAGGCCCCCGCCGATTCGGATGCGGACGCCCTTGCCGCTGTAGACGGTCGTCTTGGCGTTGCGGTAGACGATCGCCTCGGCGCCGAGGACGGTCGGCTTGCGGGCATCGTACGGATTCGGGTCGGTGACGGTCACCTTGCCGCGCTCGACGCGGCCGATGAGGCTACCGCGGGAGCTGAGCTGGACCATGCCCTTGGCGTCCTTGACGGACAAGGTGCCGTCCGTCGCAGGCGTGCCGCCGAAGGCCGGCACGGCCATGACGGCCGAGAACGCGAGCAGAGCAAAGAGGGATCGGGTGCGCACGACCCCAAGTATCGCCCGTCTGCTTTTGCCTCGGATGAGGGAGTTGTAAGGAATGCTTTAAGGGGTGGAGGAGCTCAGCGACTTCGGCTTGATCGTCCTCGTCGTCTCGGCGGGCTTCTCGGCCGCGCTCGTCGCGCGCAGGCTCAGCGACAGATTCCCGATCCCCGCGCCGGCCATCTTCCTCGTCGTCGCCGCGGTCGCGCCGGTCGTCGTGCCGGACGTCCGCACCGTCGAGCGGATCGGCGTGGTCGCGTTGATCGTGATCCTCTTCGACGGCGGGATGCACATCGGCTGGCGGCGGTTCAGGCGCGCATGGGTGCCGATCGCGTCACTCGGGATCTTCGGCACCCTCTTCACCGCGGGCGTCATGGCCGCCTGCGCGCACTACTTCGTCGGCTTCGACTGGACGACGGCCTGGATCGTCGGCGCGGCGCTTGCTCCGACCGATCCGGCGGTCATGTTCTCGATCTTCGGCGACAAGGAGATCGGTGGACGGACGGGCACGATCCTCGAGGGCGAGTCGGGAGTGAACGATCCGGTCGCGATTGCGCTCATGATCGGCATGCTCGAGTACGCGACGTCGGACGACGGATCGGTGTGGACCATCGTCTGGGAGTTCGTCCTCGAGATGAGCGTCGGCCTGGTCGTGGGGCTCGCCGGCACCGTGCTGCTCGTCGTGCTCACACGCCGCATGCGGCTCCCGAGCGAGAGCCTCTACCCGCTGCGGACGCTCGCGGCCGCCGGCCTCATCTACGGTCTCGCCTCCGTCGCGCACGGATCGGGCTTCCTGGCCGTCTTCATCGCCGGGCTCGTCCTGGGCGATCTCGATACGCCCTACAAGCGGCAGATCATTCGCTTCCACACGTCGTTGGCGAGCCTCGCGGAGATCGTCGTCTTCGTCGGTCTCGGCCTGACCGTCGACGTGACCGAAGCCCTCGACGAGGGCGTCTGGCTGGACGGGCTCCTGATCGCGCTCCTGCTCGCGTTCGTCGCCCGCCCTCTGGCCATCGCTCCGCTCCTCGCACCCTTACGACTGCGCTTCGGCGAGCGACTCTTCGTGGCCTGGGGCGGACTGAAGGGAGCCGTGCCGATCATCCTCGCGGCGTTCGGGATCCTGGCCGGCGTCGACGACAGCCGTCGCATCTACGAGATCGTCTTCGTCGTCGTCACCTTCTCCGTCATCGTCCAGGGCTCGAGCCTGCCCTTTGCGGCTTCCCGGCTGGGCATCCGCATGAGACCAACGTGATCCAGCTCGCCCTGGCCCTCCTGCTCACCGGCCGGCAGCCCGCGCTGCACGGTCTCCATGTCGAGAGCCGGCCGCGCTTCGCCGGAGACCGCCGCCTGTTCGCGACGGTCAGCCCCAACCGCGACGGCGTCCGCGACCGCGCGATCGTCCGCTTCCGGCTCGACCGGGCCGCGACGGTGGTCATGGACGTGATCCGCACCGACACGTTGCGCCCGGACCGCATTCCGAAGCCGATCTTCAGCGTCGCCCGCCGCTTCCGGCGCGGGCCTGGGCGGCTCGTCTGGACGCCCGCTCCGGGCACGGTGCCGAGGACGTACATCCTCCGCCTCAGCGTCGGCAGGCGGGTCTACGACAACGTGCCGGGACGGCGTCCACGCGCCCCGGTCGTGCGCGTCCTGGGCGTCGAAGCCGGCCTGCCGCGACGCAGCTACGCGCCGGGCGAGCGCGCCGACCTCCATCTCGCGACCGACGCCGAGTCGCTGCGCCTCCAAGTCTTCCAGTACACGAGCCAGGTCGGGCCGCGGGAGCGCGACTTCAAGACGACCGGCACTGCGATGACGGCACCGGTGCGGGTCGACTGGCGCGGCCACACCGCGGCGCCGTCGACGCTGCGACTCGTTCGCGCCGGCGACTGGCCCAGCGGCCTCTACTTCCTACGTCTTTCGACGGGAGACGGCCGCCTCGGCTACGCGCCCTTCATCGTCCGCCGGCGGGCACCCCGAGCTCGCGTCGCGGTCGTGCTCTCGACGAATACCTGGCAGGCCTACAACTTCTGGGACGCGAACGGCGACGGCTGGGGGGACAGCTGGTACGTGGACGGGATCACCCGCTCGATCGACCTGTCGCGGCCCTATCTCGACTTCGGCGTCCCGTTCCGGTTCCGCGACTGGGACCTCGATTTCATCGCCTGGCTGAACCGGACCGAGAAGCGCGTCGACTTCCTCTCCGACGACGACCTCGAGCGCTTCGCCGACGGCCGCGCGCTGGCGCGGGCATACGACCTCGTCGTCTTTCCGGGACACGCCGAGTACGTCACCGAGCGCGCCTACGACGTCGTCGAGCGCTACCGCGACCTCGGCGGGAACCTCATGTTCCTCGCCGCGAACAACTTCTTCTGGAAGGTGCGGCGCGACGGACAGCGGATCACGAAGGTGCGCCTCTGGCGAACCGCGGGGCGGCCCGAGGCCCGGCTCGTCGGCGTGCAGTTCGTGGCGGGCGACTACGGCGGGAAGCAGGGTGCGTTCGTCGTCGGCGGCGCGCGAGCGGTTCCCTGGGTGTTCGCGGGGACGGGGCTCGAGGACGGCGACCGCTTCGGAAGTTACGGGTTCGAGATCGACGCCCGCGCCGCGAGCTCGCCCGCGGGGACGAAGCTGCTCGCTTCGATCCCCGACCTGATGGGGCCGGGCCGCTCGGCCGAGATGACCTATTACGAGACGCCGGCCGGAGCGAAGGTCTTCGCCGCCGGCGCACTCAACTTCGCGGCCTCGATGGGCGAGCCCGCCGTCGCCAGGCTCCTCGAGAACGTCTGGAGCAGGCTCTCGCGCCCGTGAGCGCCGCTCGGCGTCACGAGTAGTCGAAGAATCCGCGCCCCGACTTCCGGCCGAGCCGGCCCTGGGCGGCCATCTCGCGCAGCCGCTCGGGAGGCGCCGCCCGCTCGTCGCCCGTGGCCCCGTAGAGCGCCTCGGCGGCATGGATGTGGATGTCGACGCCGACGAGGTCGACGAGCTCGCAGGGGCCCATCGGCCAGCCGGCCCCGTTCTTCATCGCCTTGTCGAGATCCTCGGGGCTGACCCCCGCCTCGTCGAGCACGCGCACGCAGTCGTTGAGCAGCGGCACGAGCACGCGGTTGACGATGAAGCCCGGCGTGTCGTTGCAGCGCACCGGCTGCTTGCCTGCGCTCTCGGCCCAGGCGTACGCGGCGTCAACCGCCGCGTCCGACGAGCGCTCGGTACGGATGATCTCGACGAGCGGCAGCAGCGGAGCCGGATTGAAGAAGTGCATTCCGACCACTCGCTCCGGTCGGTCCGTCGCCTCCGCGATCAGGTGGATCGGGATCGCCGATGTGTTCGTGGCGAGGACTGCGTCCGGCCGGCACAGGCGGTCGAGCTCGCCGAACACCTCCCGCTTGGGCTCGAGCTCCTCGACGATCGCCTCGATGACGAGGTCGCAGTCGGCGAGGTCGGCGAGGTCGGTCGTCAGCGTCAGACGTCCCATGGCCGCGTCCTTGTCCTCCTGGGATATGCGCTCTTTCTCGACCGCGCGGGTCAGGTAGTGGTCGATCGTCGCACGCGCACGCTCGTTCAATTCGTCGCTGACCTCGCGCCCCACGGTCTCGTAGCCCGACTGCGCGGAGACCTGCGCGATACCGGCCCCCATCGTGCCCAAACCGATTACGCCTACCCGTCGAATCACGAGGGACGATGCTAGCGAGGAAGAAACTCCCGCTCTCCCCCGTCATGGGTTACATGACGCGGCAGCTTCTCATCGCACTCGTCCTCACAGGCCTCGTCGTTCTCGCGATCGGCGGGGCCATCTTCCAGCTCGCAACGGGGCGCCGACCGGCGCTCCTCGCGCGCCAACTGCCCGCGTTCAGCTAGGCCCCGGTCACCGTCGCGCAGCGGCAGCGCGACGGTGGCCCACGGCCTGCGCATCACAATCCGTCAATGCCTTTCAAGGACGAGTTCCTAGGGCGCTTCCGCTGGATCGAAGGGCATGCCGACATCGCCGGGCTGTTCGTCGACGGTCAGCTCCTGGCCCAGGCCGTGGCAGCGCTCGCCCTACCGTTCGAGGGCCAGGGCGTGACCAGGGTCGGCGCGGTCGAGGCTCGTGGCTTCGTGCTCGGGTCCGGTGTCGCGCTGCGGCTCGGCGTGGGCTTCGTCGCCATCCGCAAGGCCGGGTCGGTGCATCCGGGACCGAAAGTCGAGCGGATGACCGCTCCCGACTGGCGGGGACGCGAGCACCTGCTCCAGATGCAGCGGTCGGCCCTCGGGCCCGGCGACGTCGTCCTGCTCGTGGACGACTGGGCCGAGGTCGGAAGCCAGGCCACGGCGACGAAGGCCCTGATCGAAGAGTGCGGCGGCGCCTACGCGGGGTTGTCCTTGCTCGTCGACCAGCTTCGGGACGACGTGCGCAGGGAGCTCGAGCCGGTTCGCGCAGTCGTGCGTGCCGACGAGCTCCCGCCGAGCGGCTAGGCAGCGGCTTCGATCAGCTCCTGCGCCGAATCGAACTGCTCGCTCGTGAGCCGGATGTGCGAGTGGCGCCAGATGCTCTGCGGGAAGACGCCCGCGGCCTCGACCGGCGGTGCCTCGTGGAGGTCGGCGACGACCACCTTCGGTCGGATCGCAAAGCGCCAGGACCAGCGCGTGCGAGTCGGATCCTGCTCCGGATCTCCGACGACTTCGACGATGCCGAAGATCGCCTGCCACACGGACGCATAGAGGACGCCCAGGTCTCCACGCTGGACTGATGGCCGCTTCGTCGAGTGGTGCGTACGGATTCGGGTGGGGTCGACGCGGCGCTCGAGCGGCTGCTCGCCGCGCCCGCGGACGAGCAGCCAGTGCTCAGACATCGATCTGCTCGGCCTCGACGACGAGGGCGGTCATCCCTTCGTCCGAGCCCGACTCGTGCTCCTCCCCGGGCTCCCAGAGCACAGCTTCACCGGCCGAGATTTGAATCCTGAGGCCGTCGGCGCCGCTCACCCAACCCGTTCCGCGGACGACTGCGAACAACTGCGCTACGACTGCCGGATGGCCGCCCACAACGCCACCGGGGCCGATCTCGATCACGACCACGTGCGCTTCGGGCGCGAGCCGCCGCACAGTCGCGCTCACGCTGCCCGGAGCCGTCACGGGCCGGTCGCCCCTGAGATCGACGCGTCTCAAGCTCTTTCGATGACGGCCGCAATCGCTTGGCCGAAGCCGATGCACATCGTCGCGACGCCGTAGCGGCCCTCGCGCCGGTCGAGCTCGTTGATCAGCGTCGCCGTGATGCGGGCGCCCGTCGCTCCGAGCGGGTGCCCGAGCGAGATGCCGCCGCCGTTCGGGTTCACGTCGTCCATACGCTCCTCGAGACCGGCGTCGCGCACGAACTGGAGCACGACCGAGGCGAACGCCTCGTTGACCTCGATGACGGAGACGTCGTCCCAGCCGATCCCTGCCCTCTGGAGAGCGCGCTCGGAAGCCTGCGGATTGCCGTGCAGCATCCGGTACGGGTCGACGCCCGCGAGCCCGAACGAGACGAACCGCGCACGCGGCTCGAGGCCGAGCTCCGTCGCCTTGCGCTCGCTCGCGATCAGCACGCCGGCCGCGCCGTCGCAGATCTGGCTCGAGTTGCCGGCGGTCACCTTTCCCTCGGGGAGGAAGGCCGGCTTGAGGCCGGCGAGGGCCTCG
>JBKPFP010000439.1:0-5718 GCA_046744435.1 Actinomycetota bacterium
CACCTGCGCATCGCAGGCCTGATGCAGCGCGTCGAGCGCAACGGGATCGAGGAGGTCGTGCTGGCGACGAACCCGAACATGACGGGAGAGGCCACCGCCGCCTACCTCGCCGACCGCCTGCGCGGACGGGTGCGCGTCACGCGTCTCGCCAGCGGCCTGCCGGTGGGAGGAGACCTCGAGTACGCCGACGAAGTCACCCTCGGGCGCGCCCTGGCCGGCCGCCGCGAAATGTGACCTAACATCCGGGTTCGATGACGACGACGGAATACGAGGCTCTTCCTGCCGTCGCGGCTGAGGAGACACTGCCCCGCGCGGGCACGATCGTGATGAAGTTCGGCGGCACCTCGGTCGCGGACGCGACGCGCCTGAAGGCGGTCGCGCAGCGGATCGTGGACGCGCGCGAGGCCGGGAACCGCGTCGTGGCCGTGCTCTCGGCGATGGGCGACTCGACCGACGACCTCGTCCGCCTCGCCTACGAGATGTCTCCCAGGCCGAAGCCGCGCGAGCTCGACATGCTGATCTCGGTCGGCGAGCGGATCTCGTGCTCACTCTGCGCGATGGCGATTCACGACCTCGGGCACGAGGCGATCTCGCTCACGGGCTCGCAGGCGGGCATCGTCACCGACACTGCCCACGGCAAGGCAAAGATCGTGGACATTCGCGCCCGTCGGATCCACGAGGCGCTCGACGCCGAGAAGATCGTGCTCGTCGCCGGCTTCCAGGGCGTGTCCACGGACTTCGACATCACAACGCTCGGGCGCGGCGGCTCGGACACGACCGCAGTCGCGCTCGCGGCGGCCCTCGGCGCCGAAGCGTGCGAGATCTACACCGACGTCGACGGCGTGCACACCGCCGACCCGCGGATCGTGCCGGAAGCCCGCAAGCTGCACGCGGTCAGCTACGAGGAGATGCTCGAGATGGCCGCGTCCGGAGCGCGCGTGCTCCAGCTGCGCTCGGTCGAGTTCGCGCGCAGCCACGACGTCAAGCTGCACGTGCGGTCGAGCTTCTCCGGCGAGGACGGAACCTGGATTCGGGAGGAGGACGAACGGATGCTCGAGAAGGCGCTCATCTCCGGAGTCACGCACACGACCGAGGAGACCGTCTTCCGGATCGAGGACGTGCCCGCCTCGACACTCTTCGCGGCACTCGCGGAGGCCGGCGTCAACGTCGACACGATCCTGCAGACCGGGCCCGGCATCGTCTTCTCGGCGCCCGCCGCCGATCGGCCCGAGGCGGAGGCCGCGCTCGAGCGGCTGGCCGTCGAGTGGTCGGCACGCGAGGACCTCGGCAAGGTCAGCCTGATCGGTGCCGGCATGAAGACCCACCCAGGCGTGGCAGCGAAGATGTTCGCAACGCTTGAGGAGCTCGGCATCGAGCCGCAGATCGTCAACACGTCGCCGATCAAGATCGCCTGCTTCGTCTCTCGCGAGGACGTCGAGCGCGCCGTGCACGCGCTGCATGACGCCTTCGAGCTCCACAGCCCCGAGGCGGAGCGCCGGCATGCCTGAGCCTCGGATAGGCGTCGTCGGCGCGACCGGAGCGGTCGGCGAGGTGACCCTCGCGCTGCTCGCCGAGCGCGGTTTCGAGCACGTGCGGGCCTTCGCCTCCGCGCGGTCGGCGGGCACGCGGGTGCCGCTCGGCGCCGGCGAGCTCGAGGTGGAGGAGGCCACGGCGGAGAGCCTCGGCGACGGCCTCGACCTCTGTTTCTTCTCCGTCGGGACGAGCGCGAGCCGCGAGCTGGTGCCGTCGGCGGTCGAGGGTGGCGCCGTCTGCGTGGACAAGTCCTCCGCGTTCCGGCTCGCAGACGGGGTGCCGCTGGTCGTGCCGGAGGTCAACGGCGAGCGCGCCCTGGAGCACGACGGCATCGTCGCGAACCCGAACTGCTCGACGATCCAGCTCGTCTGCCTCCTCAAGCCGCTGCACGAGGCGGCCGGGCTGAAAAGCGTCCGCCTCGCCACCTACCAGTCGGCCTCGGGTGCCGGGCGCACCTCGATGGAGCGCCTCCGGGCCCAGGCTCCCGACGCGGGAAACATCGTCGGGGACTGGGAGCTCGAAGGCGACGACTTCGACGAGGAGGCGAAGCTGCGTTCCGAGACGCGCAAGATCCTCGAGCTGCCGGACTTGCCGTTCAGTGTCACGTGCGCGCGGGTACCGGTGCTGATCGGGCACTCGCAGGCAATCTGGGTCGAGACCGTCGAGCCGCTGACTCCGGCGCGGGCGCGCGAGGTGCTCGAGCGGGCACCTTCCGTGCGCGTCGTCGAGCGGCCCACGCCGAGGGACGCGGTGGGCGGAGACGAGGTGCTCGTCGGCCGGGTCCGCGAGGACCCGGTGGGCCGCGGGCTCATGCTCTGGGGCGTCTGCGACAACCTGCGCAAAGGTGCGGCGCTGAACGCCGTCCAGGTCGCGGAGCTCCTGCTGGCCCGCCAAGCGCTCGCCGCCTGAGTGCTCAAGCTCTTCCCCGATAGCGCAGCCGTCGAGGACGGCGAGCTCGCCGTCGACGGGGCGCGGGCTTCGGCGCTCGCGGACGAGTTCGGGACGCCGCTGCTCGTCTACAGCGAGCCGACGCTGCGCCGTTCCGCGCAGGCGTACCGGCGCGCTGCTCCCGACGCGGTGGTCGCGTACAGCGTCAAGGCATTCCCTAACGTGACGTTGCTACGTCTGTTCGCCGAGGAGGGCCTGAGCGCCGACGTCTCCACGCTCGGTGAGCTCGAGTTCGCCCTGCGCGCAGGCATTCCCGGCACCCAGATCGTCCTCCACGGCAACAACAAGAGCGCCGAGGAGCTGCGCGCGGCGGCAACGACCGAGGTCGGACTCGTCGTCCTGGACGCGCTCGACGAGATCGACCTGGCCGTCGACGCCGGGGTACGGCGGGTGCTCGTACGGGCGACGCCCGGGATCGACGCGGAGACGCACGACGCGATCAAGACCGCTCACCACGGGTCGAAGTTCGGGCTCCCACCGGAGCAGGCGTTCGAGGCGATCGAGCGCGCACGGAGCGCGGGGCTCGAGGTCGCGGGGCTGCACGTCCACATCGGCTCACAGCTGCTCGACCTCGGGGCGGAGCGGATGACGATCGACTGGCTGGCGACCTTCGCCGCGGAGTGCCGCGCCGACCTCGGCTGGACGCCCGAGATCGTCGACCTGGGCGGCGGGCTCGGGATCCAGTACGTCGAGGAGGAGCCGGCGCCGGCAATCGAGGACTTCGTCGGCGCGCTGCTCCAGCGCATGGAGCGGGCCTGGCAGCTCCACGATCTCCCCGCTCCGAAGCTGATCCTCGAGCCCGGACGCTCGCTCGTCGGCCGGGCCGGCTTCACGCTCTACCGCGTCGGCACCGTCAAGCGGGCCAGCGACGCGACGGTCTACGCCGCTGTCGACGGCGGGATGTCGGACAACCCACGGCCGCACCTCTACGGCGCGCGCTACGTCGCGCTGCTCGCCAACCGCGCCGCGGAGGAGCCCGCAGGCAGCTACGCGATCGCCGGCAAGCACTGCGAGTCCGGCGACGTCCTCATCGAGCGCGTCCAGCTTCCGGAGCCTCGACGAGGCGACCTGCTCGCCGTTCCGGGGACGGGCGCCTACACGCTCGGCATGGCCTCGAACTACAACGCGGTGCCGCGACCGGCGGCGGTTCTCGTTTCCGACGGCGACGCGAGGCTGATCCGGCGCCGCGAGACGATCGACGACTTACTGGAAGGCGAGGCCGAGTAGCGCCTCAGGGGCCCGGCGGAACGGGCGCGGGCGCGGGCGAGAACGCCTCCTTGACGAGCCGGAGCACCTTCGCGCGCCGGCCTTCGGCCACGGGGGCGAGCCCGCCCAGATCGAGCCGCACGAGCTCGACGAGCCCGGCGGTGCGCACCGTCCGGAAGCCGAAGTCGGAGAGGAAGTCGCGCGGAAAGACGGTTCGGTGCACGAGGAAGCGCTCGTAGGCCGACTCGCCCTCGGGATACCGGTACGCGAACGCCTCCAGGGCGCCGGCCCGCTTGTCGCGAGCGTCGCCGATCGCCGCCAGGAAGAGCGACTGGAGCACCCACGGGCTCGTGCGGTCGACGAGGTAGGCGCACGTGACGAGCACTGCGTCGTCCGAAGGCGGCCCCGCAGGCAGCTCCCAGGCACGCGGGAAGAGCTCGGCCGGCCCGTACTGCATCGAGCCGAGCAGGCGCCCGTCGTCCTCGTAGTAGAGCGCCCCCCACGGGCCAGAGCGCTCTGCTTCCTCGATCCAGCGCCCCTTGTCGATCTCACGCGAGCCGCCGCTCTGCCACCAAACGCAGCGATGGCAGACGCTCGGAGCTCGCTCGAGGGTGGCGCCGGTCAGCGGTCCGACGCGCGTCGTCACGATCCCGATTGTAGAACCAGCTCGGTCGCTTCGGGCCGCGCGAAGAGCCGGAACGGCACGAAGGTCGTGCCGAGACCGGGCGAGATGTGGAGCACGCCTCCCGGCCGGCGGTACAGCCCCTCCGCGTAGGTCCAACGGACGTGCGCCAGGCGCAGCTTCCCGAAGCCGTACGGAACGACGACCTGCCCGGCGTGCAGATGGCCGGCGATGACGAGGTCGAACACGCCCGGCGGGAGCCTGTCGATCACTCTCGGGAAATGGCAGAGCAGGATGCGTAGGTCGGCCTCGGGGTCGGCCAGCCGGGCCGGCTCAGCGCGTCCGCGCCGGTACGAGCGCGGGTCGACGCCGACGATCTGCACGCGCTTGCCGCGTAGCTCGACCGTGCGCGCATCGTCCTCGAGCAGGACCGTCGAGCCGAGGTCGGACAGCTCGGCCGGCTTCGAAAACGGGTCGCGGCTGAGCGCGAAGTCGTGGTTGCCGAGCACGGCGAAGGAGCTCGGCAGCTGCGCGAGGAGCCCGCGGAGCTTCGGCTCGGCGCGGGGACGCGCGAGCAGGTCGCCGCTGATCAGCACCAGGTCGGGGCGCAGCTCGGCCGCCCACGCGACGGCACGCTCGACGGCCCGCGTCCCGCGCGACGGGAAGCCCAGATGGAAGTCCGAGAGGTGGACGAGGCGAAGCCCGCCGAGCTCCGGCGGCAGCCGAGCCAGCTTCACCTCCAGCCGCCGCAACCGAACCCAGCCGGCCTCGAACCACGCCCAGCCGAGGATTAGCGCCGCGAGCAGCGCAGCCGTGACGAGGACCCAGATCAGACTTCGAGCTTGTCGGTGACCGGCGTGACCGAGACGACGTGCCGCTTGAACCTCAGCTCGGACTCGTCGAGCCCGGCGGCGACCCCGATCAGCTGCGAGAGATGGAGGATCGGCATCTTGAAGTCCCGGCCGGTCCTCTCGGTCAGCTTCGACTGCCAGGCGTCGAGCGAGAGATGGCAGAGCGGGCAGGGCGTGACCATCGCGTCCGCGCCCGCCTCGGTCGCCTGCTCGATCGGCTGAAGCAGCTCACCAAGCGCCGTCTCCTCGCGGGCTTGGATGATCGGGAAGCCGCAGCACTTGATCTTCGCCGGGTAGTCGACCGACTCGCCGCCGCAGGCCTCGATGATCGCCTCGAGCGACCACGGTCGGTCGGGGTCCTCGAAGCCGAGGATCTTCGAGGGTCGCAGGATCTGGCAGCCGTAGAACGGCGCCACCCGCAGCCCCTTCAGCCCCTTGTGGGCGACCTGCTTGAGCCGCTCGTAGCCGTCTCCCTCGGCGACCAGCCAGAGGAAGTGCTTGACCTCGACGTTGCCCGAGTACGCGGGCACGCCGACCGTCTCGAGATTCGTGTTCACA
>JBKPFP010000145.1:0-3869 GCA_046744435.1 Actinomycetota bacterium
CAGGCAGCAGCGGCTCGTCCCGCGACAACCGCGACGAGGACGATCAGCGGCTGCGTAACCTCAGCGAGGGACGCGCCCGCGAACGCGCGAGCGGCAATGTAGGCGATCAGGACCGCCTGAGCGAGGACGAGCAGCGCGGCGGCGACGCCGAGAGCGACGTCGGCGGCGAGCATCGTCCGCACAGCCCTCGCACGGCGGACGAGGCGCGGGTCGAGGAGAGGCACGAAGCTCCTACGTGTCGGTTTGCCGTGGAACGAGCTCGACCGGGCTGGCGATCTCCTCCCCGCCCAGCCGGTGTCGGAAGACGTAGTACGTCCAGCCCTGGTAGAGCAGGACGAGGGGAGTCACGATCAGGGCCACCACGGTCATCACGCCGAGTGCGTAGTGGGAGGAGGAGGCACTGTCGATCGTGAGGCTATTCGCGAAGTCGGTGCTGGAGACCATGACACGCGGATACAGGCTCGTGAAGAGCGTCGCGACCAACAGCACCGTCCCCAGGGCGGTCATAGTGAAGGCGGCTCCGCTCCGCCGCGCGAAGACGAGGTAGGCGGCGAGAGCGAACGCTGCGATCCCGAGCAAGGCAGGCAGAAGCGGCGGGACGAGATCCTTGTCGTTGCGGTCGACGGCGACCGCAACTGTCCAGATGAGCGCGAGCGCGCCGACCGCCGCGGCCGGGATCGCAAGCCGCCGTGCGGCGGCAGCGGCCCGCTCGGACAAGTCGACCGTCGTGCGCAGCGTGAGGAAGGTCGCGCCGTGGAAGGCGAACAGCAGCACGACCGCCACCCCGGCGGTGACGGTGTACGGCCTGAACAGATCGAGCAGGTTGCCGGTGAAGTCGCCGTCGGAGTCGATCGGGAGGCCGTAGAGGAGGCTCGATAGGCCGATGCCCCAAATGAGCGCCGCGCCGAAGCTCCCAACGGTGTTCGCCCACATCCACGTCGCCCGCCAGCGGGGGCTCTCGCTCTTCTCCCGCCACTCGAAGGAGACGACGCGGATGATGAGCAAGAAGAGCACGAGCAAGAGGGCGAGATAAAAGCCCGAGAACATCGTCCCGTACCAGGCCGGGAAAGCCGCAAACGTCGCAGCGCCGGCGATGACCAGCCACACCTCGTTCCCGTCCCAGACTGGCCCCATCGTCTCGAACATCACGCCCCGCTCGCGCTCGTCACGCGGCAGGAACGGGAGCAGCATTCCGACGCCGAAGTCGAATCCCTCGAGCAGGAAATACCCGGCCCAGAAGAAGGCGATCAGGCAGAACCAGAAGATCTGGAGGTCCATCAGTAGCCAGCCGCCGGCAGTGCTTCTTCGCCGCCCTCGCCGAAGGACTCAGGCGGGTCGGTCGTCGCGTAGCGGCGCATGAGCACGAAGTCCACGACCGCGAGCGCGACGTAGAGCGTGGCCAGCACGCCGATGCTGAGGCCGATCGTCCACGAGCTGACGCTCGGCGAGTTCGCGTCGGCCGTCTTCAAGAGCCCGAACACGATCCAGGGCTGGCGTCCGACTTCGGTGAGCACCCAGCCGGCGAACGCCGACAGGTAAGGCAGCGCGATCGAGAGCACTCCCAGCCAGAGAAACCACCTCGTCTGCTCCAGTCGGCCGCGCCAGTAGAGGAAGGCTCCGAGCGCCGCAACCGCGAAGATCAGGGTCCCCAGGTAAGCCATGATCCGCATGCTCCAATAGGTGCTGCGCACGGGCGGGATGTAGCTCTCGCCGCTTCCGTACCGCCCCTCGTACTCGCTCTGAAGCTGGTTCATCCCCTGCACCTCGCCAGAGAACGAGCCTGTGGCGAGGAACGAGAGCAGCCGAGGGATCTGAATCGAGAAGGTCGGAGTCTGGTCACTCTGCGTGAAGCCGCCGATCTGGAAGAGGGAGAACGCGCATGGCTGACAGGTGTCCCATTGCGCCTCGGTCGAGGCGATCTTCATCGGCTGGTAGTCGGTGACGACGATGCCGAGATGGCTGCCAAGCCACAAGTTGGCCGCGGACAAGGGTACCGCGACGATCAGAGCCAGCTTCGCCGCGCGCCGGAAGAGGTCCATGTTCTGCCTGCGCAGCAGGTGCCAGCAGGAGACTCCGAAGATCACCATCGCCGCAGTGGTCAGTCCAACCAGGATCACGTGCGCGATGGCCCAGATCGCAAACCGGTTGGTGAGGAGCTCCCACACGCTCGTCAGCTCGGCCCTGTCGTCGGTGACGTTCGAGCCGACGGGCCGCTGCATCCACGAGTTCGCGACCATGATGAAGAAGGCCGACAGCCACGTCCCCAGCGCGACCAGCCAGATCGTCGCCAGGTGCAAGCGACGGGAGAGCCGGTTCCAACCGAAGATCCAGAGCCCGAGGAAGGTGGCCTCGAGGGCGAACGCTGCGAGGCCCTCGATTGCGAGTGGGGCGCCGAAGACGTCGCCGACGAACTCCGAGTAGACCGACCAGTTCATCCCGAACTGGAACTCCTGGACCAGTCCGGTGGCGACCCCGATCGCGAAGTTGATCAGCAGCAGCGTCCCAAAGAAACGCGTCAGCCGCAGCCACGCCTCGTCGCCGGACCGGTACCACAGCGTCTGCATGACCGCGACGAGGGGAGCGAGCCCGAGCGTCAGCGGAACGAAGAGGAAGTGGTAGAGCGAGGTCATCGCGAACTGGATGCGGGCGAGGTCGACAGCCGTGGACGCGACCACCATCGGACCGATTTTTCCGCCTAACGAGGCGCCATCACATCGTCCAGAGGGGGTGATTCCGCTCTGCCAAGGGAGCTTTCACCCCGTCGGGAGGATGCCCCGATTCGGGCAGTGGCCTAGCGTGGCGTCGTGATCTCGACGATTGTCGTCGGCTACGACGGTGCAGCGCCAGCGAGCCGAGCGCTCGACCGTGCAATCGAGGAGGCGCGCAAGTCGCGCGCGCAACTCCTCGTTATCGCGGTCGCCGAGATGCCGCTGAACCCGGAGGGGCCGCAGAACTTCGGAACGCTCGACGACACTCCCGCCCGGATGATCCCGCTCGTCGAGCCCGCCGAGCTGGAGCCCGTTCTGGCCGAGGCCCGCGAGCGGATCGAGTCTGCGGGCCTCACGGGCGAGTACATGTGGGCCGCGGGCGAGCCGGCCAGTGCGATCGTCGGCGCGGCACGCGACCGCGGAGCCGAGCTGATCGTCGTCGGCTCGCACCACCACGGCCTGCTCGTGCGAGTGTTGGGGCCTGACGTCGCTACCCAGGTCAAGCGCGACGCGGGTTGCGACGTGATCGTCGCCGCGTAATCACCTGGCCTTCCAGTCGATGCGGGGTGTGTCGATCGTCGACGGGTCGAGCAACTCGGCCGAGCGATGGTGCGGCCGCACATAGAACTCATCCGCCCAGGCGAGGAAGGCTTTCACCTCGGCTCCTGCGTTCGCGAGCAGCTGTGCGTGCACTCCGAGCCACGCTGCGAAGGCGATCCGGCCGTGCAGCTCGTGGCGGTGTTCACCAACCTCGGCGACCGCGGCCTTGCGGCCGATCATCGCCATGATCCCCTTGTCGTGGTAGTGGAAGGACTCGCGCGGCTTGCCATCGATGTCGGAGAGGATGTTGCGTGCCGCCCAGTCCCCCGCCTGCTGCGCGACGCTACCCAGCTGAGGTAGCGCGGGCTCGCCCCCGGACGGGATGTTCGCGAAGTCGCCGAGCGCATACACGCCCGGGGAGCCCTCAACGGTCAGGTCGGGCTGGACGTCAAGGCGCCCACCGCGACCTGGAGTCACTCCCGAACGGGCGGAGAGTGGAGCGGCCATGAGCCCGCCGCCCCAGACGGTTAGGTACGTCTTGATGGTCGTCCCGTCGCTCAAAATGACCTGGTCGGTCGCGATCTCCCTCGCTGACACGCCCAGCTTGATCTCAACGCCGCG
>JBKPFP010000077.1:0-3386 GCA_046744435.1 Actinomycetota bacterium
GACGGCCGACCGGTCTTCGCGTACGGCTTCGAGGACCTGACCGGCGCCGAGTGGGCGCTGCTCAAGGCGCTCGCGGGCCGCACCGAGGTCACTGTGTCCCTCCCGTACGAGCCCGGACGGGCCGCGTTCGACTCGCTGCGCCGCACCGCGGACGACCTGGCCGCCCTCGCGGACGGCCGCATCGAGGAGCTGCCCCCTCGCTACGGCGAGATCGCCCCGCCCGCGCTCGCGCACCTCGAGCGCAGCCTGTTCGCCGATCGGCCCGCGACCGGCCCGGACCCAGCCGGCGCGATCCGCTTCTTCGAAGGCGCCGGCGCGCGCGGCACGCTCGAGCTCGTCGCCGAGGAGATTCTCGAGCTGCTGCGCGAGGGCACGAGGGCAGAGGAGATCCTCGTCGTCTGCCCGAGCCTCGACCGGCGCCGCGCACAGCTCGAGACCGCACTCGGCGCGCTCGGCGTTCCGTACTCGATCGACGGCAAGGTCCGGATCGGAAAGACCGCTTTCGGCCAGGCGCTGCTCTCGTTCCTGCGCTTCGAATGGCGCGAGGGCGAGCGACACGACCTCTACGGGTTCCTCCGCTCGCCCTTTTCGGGCCTCACGCGCGCGCACGTGGACTATCTCGAGGGCAGGCTCCGGGGCCGTGCGGTCAGTACTCCCGAGCGGGTCGTCGAGGAGACGCTGAAGCTCCGCGGCCAGCCGCTGCGGATGCTCGACATCTTCCGGGAGGAGACGGAGCCCGTGCCCGCGGTGCGCGGCCTCGCGCGCGCGATGATCCGCGCTGCATACG
This sequence comes from Actinomycetota bacterium, assembly GCA_046744435.1. GTDB lineage: Bacteria > Actinomycetota > Thermoleophilia > Gaiellales > Gaiellaceae > VAXT01. The sequence continues at coordinate 788 of JBKPFP010000077.1, forward strand.
GCCTCGAGGCACCGCCGGTCGGCGAGGACGCAGCGCTCGACCTCCGTGCCGAGCGCGCCGTTGGCGAGCTGCTCGACGAGCTCGAGGGCTGGCTGAAGCTCGGGGGAGGCCTGACCCGCGAGGAGATCTTCCACGCGCTCGAACGCACGGAGCTCCGGCTCAGGCGCGGAGACGAGCCGGGACGGGTCGCGGTCACGGGGCTGCGCCGCGCGCGCACCCGGCGCGTCGAGATCGTCATCCTGCTCGGCCTCGAGGAGGGCAGCTTCCCGCGGCGTGCGCCCGGGTCGCCGTTCCTCCCCGAAGAGGAGCGCCGGGCGATCGACGAGCGCTCGCGGCGGTCGCGGCTCGCGAAGCCCGATCAGGTCTCGCGCGACCGCTTCCTCTTCTACACGACGTGTACGCGGCCCTCACAGCGCCTCTATCTCGTCCGCGAGGCGTCGACCGACGACGGGTCGCCGCGCGAGCCGAGCCCCTTTTGGGCCGAAGCGCGAGCGCTCTTCGCCGCGGAGGACGTCGACCGCGCGACGACGCGCCGGCCGCTCGCGGCGCTGACCTGGAAGCTCGACGCCGCGCCGACCGAGCGCGAACGGCTCCGGGCGCTGAGCGCGCTCGCCGCGACAGACGTCGAGGAGGCGACCGCCCTCGCCTGCGCGAACGGGTGGGAGCGCAGGCTCGAGCGCGCAAGAGCGGCGTTCTCGCGGCCGACCCGGATCACGGACCCGGCACTCCTCGACGCGCTGCGGGCGCGCACGAGCTTCGGCGTCACCGAGCTCGAGGCTTTCGCGGACTGCTCTTCGATCTGGTTCCTGGAACGCGTGATCGACCCGCGCACGATCGACGGGCAGGTCGACGCCCGCCTGCGCGGCTCGATCGCCCACCAGACGCTCTTCAAGTTCTTCTCCGGCCTTCCGAAAAGGCTTGGCGTCGAGCGCCTGGACGAGGAGCGGCTCGACGAGGGCCTCGTCTTCCTGCGCGAGTGCCTGGCCGAGGCGATCGAGGGCGGAGTGTGGCTCGAGCTCGGCGACCTCCAGCGGCGTGAGCTCGAGGAGGGCCTCTGGCGCGACCTGGAGCACTTCGTCCGCGGCGAGGCGGAGTCTCCGCTCGGCCTCGTTCCGCGCCGTTTCGAAGTCTCGTTCGGCTCCGACCGCTCGGCGCCCGAGCTCCAGAACGGCCTCCAGGTCGACGGCTTCTCACTGACCGGCAAGATCGACCGGATCGACGTCGACCCGTTCAGTGCGCGGGGCATCGTCCAGGACTACAAGTCCGGAAAGACCGCGCACTCGGCGGCGAAGATCGAGTCGGAGCTGCGGCTGCAGATCCCGCTCTACATGCTCGTCCTGCGCGACCTGGTCGGGATCGAGCCGCTCGGCGGCCTCTACCGTGCCCTCGCCGGCGAGCGCCAGGCGCGCGGCCTCCTGCGCACGGACGCCAAGGAGGACGTGCCGGGCTACGCGCCGCGCGACTACCTCGACGAGGACGCGTTCTGGGCGCAGACCGAGCGCGCGAAGGAGCACGCCGTCCAGTTCGTTGAGCGGATCCGCTCTGGCGACGTGCGGCACGACCCGAAGGGCGGCTTCCCGTGTCCGCACTGGTGCGATCTGTGGTCGATGTGCCGGGTGTCGAGGTCATGACCGTGGTTGAAGAGACAACCCGCCTTCCGAATGCCGAGCAGCTCGCCGCGATCGACGCGCCCGGGCTCGTCTTCGTCTCCGCCGGCGCGGGCACCGGGAAGACGACGGTGCTCGTCGAGCGCTACGCGCGTGCGGTGCACGAGCGCGGCCTCGCGATCGACTCCGTGCTCGCGATCACATACACGGAGCGGGCCGCGGGCGAGCTGCGCGGCCGGATCCGGCGGCGGCTGGCCGAGCTCGGCCGGAACGACCTCGCACGCGAGCTCGACGGCGCCTGGATCTCGACCATCCACGGCTTCTGTCACCGGCTGCTGAAGGCGCATCCGTTCGAGGCCGGCGTCGACCCGCAGTTCCGCGTCCTCGACGACAACCAGGCCCGCGTGCTTGCGGGCGAGGCATTCGAGCAGTCGCTCGACGAGTTCTGCTCGTCCGGAGATCCCGAGCGGATCCACCTGCTGGCGACCTACGGCGCGCAGGGGCTGCGGCGGATGCTGACGGGCGTCTACGAGACGCTGCGCTCGGCCGGGCGCGAGCTCGCGCTCGAGGTGACGGAGCGGCCGGGGCTCGAGTCCCGGCTCGAAGACCTGCGCGAGGCCGCCCGGTGCGTGGTCGACGACACGGCCGACATCGAGGCTGCGGAGGGCTCTCGCTCGAGCGCGTCCCGTGTGCTCGAGCTGCTCGAGCGGCCGCCGAGCGCGGAACGGCTGCTCGATCTCTCGGACGTCGCGGCCCGCGGCGGCCCGCGGGATCTCTTCGCCGGCTACGAGGAGGCGCGGAAGGCTGTCGAGCAGGCCGCGCTCGACGAGGTCGCGGCGCGCGACCGAGGGCTGCTCGAGGAGCTGCTGCGCCGCTTCGCCGACGCGTACGCCGCCGCGAAGGCGGCCGAGTCGGCGCTCGACTTCGAGGATCTCCAGCTGGCCGCCCGCGACTTGCTGCTCGACAACCCGTCGATCCGCGACCGCGAGAGC
>JBKPFP010000372.1:0-10687 GCA_046744435.1 Actinomycetota bacterium
GAGGCCTCGCCGCGACTCGTCGTCCATGTCGTCGGGGCCGTCCGCCGGCCCGGGCTCTACAGGCTGCCGAGCCGTTCGCGCACCGCCGATGCGGTCGAGCGGGCCGGCGGGGCCACGACGGCTGCCGACCTCTCGCTGGTCAACCTCGCGGCGCCGGTCTCCGACGGCACCCAGGTCGTCGTTCCCACCCGCGCCCCACCGGCGGGAGCAGCCGTCCCGGGCGCGGGCGGTCCACCCAGCGAGGCCGCGCAGGGACCGGTGCACCTGAACACGGCGACGCTCGAGCAGTTGGATGCGCTGCCGGGAGTCGGGCCCGTGACCGCGCAGAAGATCCTCGACTACCGCGAGAAGCACGGCGCCTTCTCGTCGCTGGACGACCTCGACGCCATTTCCGGGATCGGCCCCGCGAGGCTGGAGCAGCTGCGGGAGGTGGCCGCGCCGTGACGGCTTTCGTCGCGCGCGCCACCCCACACCTGCTCGCGGCCTCGCTCTGCATCGGTTTGGCCGCTTCGAACGCGGTTCGGTTGACCGCGCCGGCGATCGCCGTGATCGCGTGCTCGCTTGCGCTCGCCGGGGCGTTCGCGGTCGGCTGGGCGAGGCTCGCCCTGATCGCGGCCGGGCTCTGCCTGGCGGGGCTCTGGTGGGGCGGCGGCCGGCTCGACGCCCTCGATCGGAGCGTGCTCGCGTCCGAGGTCGGCGAGGCGGGACGGTTCACGATCGCGGTCACCGGTCCTGCGCGCCGCTCGCAGTTCGCAGTTCGCGTTCCTGCCCAGGTCCGGAAGTTCCGGAATCGGGACGTGCGCGAGGACGTCTTGCTGCGGCTGCCGCCGAGCCGTTCGCCGCCGCAGGGCGCGCTCCTCGAGCTCACCGGCGAGATCCGCCTGCCACGCACGCCTGACGACGGCGGGTTTGACGAGCGGCAGTGGCTGCGGCGCCAGGGCGTCCATGTCGTCGTGCATGCCGAGCGCTTCCGCGTCGTCGGCCGCCGCGGTGGCCTGGCCGGCGTGGCCGACCGGCTGCGGGCGCGGCTCGCCCGTTCGATGGCGCCGGGTCTCCGCGGCGAGCGCCGCGCAGTGCTGGCGGGCGTCGTGCTCGGCGAGGACGAGGGCCTCTCCGAGGAGCTCCGCGATCGCTTTCGAGCCTCCGGTCTCTACCACCTGCTCGCCGTCTCGGGCCAGAACGTCGCGCTCGTCGCCGGCGGTGCGCTGCTCCTGGCGTGGCTCGTCGGTCTCCCGCGTCTCCTGGGCCAGGTCGGTGCGCTTGCGGCAATCGGTGCCTATGTGCTGGCCGTCGGCTGGCAGCCGTCGGTCGTGCGGGCCGGCGTCGTCGGGGCGCTCGCGTGCCTGGCCTGGCTCGCAGCGAGACCGCGCGATCGCTGGTACTTCTTTCTCGTCGGTGCAGGCGTGCTGCTCGCCTGGAACCCGTACGCGCTGCTCGACCCCGGCTTCCAGCTCTCGTTCGGCGCCGTGGCCGCCATCTTCGTCGGCGTGCCCCCGCTCGAGCGGGCGCTGGCCGGGTACCCGGCGCCTGCGTGGCTGCGCACGGTCCTGGCCGTCTCGACGGCGTGCGGGATCGCGACGGCCCCGGTGTTGCTGCTGCAGTTCGGTTCGATTCCGATCTACTCCGTACCGGCGAACGCGCTCGCGGCTCCGGCGGTCGCGCCGCTGCTCGGGCTGGCGTTCGTGGCGGCGGGGACCGAGCCGCTTGTGCCGTGGCTCGCCGAGACCATCGGTTGGCTGAACGGCTGGCTCGCGGCCTGGCTCGCTCTCTGCGCGCGAGTTGTCGGCGGGCTTCCGCACGCGCGCCTGTCCGCGAGCGCGGCGCTGCTCGTTGCAGCGGCGTGCGCCGGCTTCGGCCTAGCCGTCGTACGTGCTCAATCGCCTCGCGGGCCGCGCGTCGCCGTGATCGCGGCGCTTGCTGTGCTCGTGGGAGCGGGCTGGCAGCTCGGCCGTGCGGGGGATGCCCTGCCGCCGCCGAAGGGTCTGCGGGTCGTCTTTCTCGATGTCGGACAGGGCGACGCGACGCTGCTGCAGGTGCCGCAGGGCTCGGTGCTCATCGACGAGGGGCCGCCGGAGGCCGACGTGGCGAGTCAGTTGCGGCCGCTGGGTGCGACGCGCCTCGCCGCGCTCTTCCTTTCTCATCCTTCGCGCGACAACATCGGCGGGGCCGAGAAGATCGTCCGCAGCATCGAGGTCGGCCGCGTCTTCGAGCCTGACCTTCCGTTTCCGAACCCCTTCGGAGAACCGGTGCTGGCGGCGGCTCGGAGGCAGGGGATCCCGGTCACGGTGACGCGAGCGGGACAGGTGTTGCAACTAGGTCAACTTCGACTGCGGGTCCTCTGGCCGGAGGAAGGCGCATCGCCGGCCGACGATCCGAACGACCATGCGACCGTCCTGCTCGCGTCGTTCGGTGACGTCGACGTGCTTCTGCCGGCCGACGCGGAGTCGAACGTCACCGGCCGCCTCGGGCTCACCCCGGTCGAGATCCTCAAGGTCGGCCACCACGGCTCGGCGGATCCCGGGCTGCCCGACTTGCTCGAGACGCTTCGCCCTCGTCTGGCGGTGATCTCAGTGGGCAAGCGCAACGACTACGGTCACCCGCGGGCCTCGACTCTGGCCGCCCTCGCGGCCGCCCCAGGCCTCGAGGTCTACCGCACGGACCGCGACGGCCGGGTGGTGATCGAGAGTGACGGCCGGCGCATCTTTGTGCGCGACTCCCGCTGACTATCCTTGCCCGCGATGCCCGACGATGCCCTTCGGCCGGTCTACCTGCTGACCGGCAGCGACCGGCCGAAGCACACGCGCGCTCTCGGCCGACTGCGGGCGCGGTTCGGGCCAGAGTCGGTCGAGGCCCTGTCCGCCGACACGTCCACCGGCGCAGATGCGGTCGCCGCCTGCAATGCGCTCGGGCTGTTCGCCGCGGAGGGCGGGGGACGGCTCGTCGTCGTCAACGGAGTCGAGCGCTGGCGGAAGGCGGACATCGAAGCGATCGCCGCCTACCTCCGCTCGCCCGTCCCCGGCGCGGTGCTCGCGCTCGTCGCCCAGGAAGCGCTGCGGAGCTCGACGCTCGTCGATCTCTGCAAGAAGCACGGGCAGGTTCTCCACTTCGATGTCCCGCGTCCGAGCAACCTGCACGCTTGGGTGCGCTCCGAGTTCGAGCGCTCCGGCGGCAACGCGGATGCCGACGCGTCGCGTGCACTCGTCGAGCTGGTCGGCGACGACGTCGTTGCGCTGGCGAGCGAGGTCGAGAAGATCGTCGCGTGGGCCGGAGGCGAGCCGATCACGCGTGCCCATGTCGAGCGGCTCGCCGCACATGGACGCGAAGCGGCGGCGTGGGCCTTGACCGATGCCTGGGGCGCGCGCGACCTCCCCCGGGTGCTCGCGGCCTGCGAGCACGCGCTCGAGCGGCGCGAGCCGTTCGCGCTCGCGGTCGGGCTCGCCTCGCATGTCGCCCGCGTACGGGCGGCGAAGGCGCTCGCAGAGGAGGGCCTTCGCACCCGCGACATCGCCGCACGGCTGAAGATGAAGGAGTTCCCGGCGCGGAAGGCGGTCGAACAATCCGAGAACTACTCGGCGGAGGAGCTGGAGTCGGCGCTCGTCCGCTTGGCCGAGCTCGACGCCGCGCTCAAGGGCGCGAGCCGGCTGGCCCCGGAGCTCGAGCTCGAGCGCGCGCTCGTCGACGTGACACGCCCGCCTGCCCGCGCTGCGGCTTCGAGCTAGCTACGACTGGCGACAAGGCGCGCGGCCTGCGCCTTCTTGCGTGCCCCGGCGTTCCGGTGGAGCGCACCGTTCGCGACGGCACGATCGACCCAGCGCTGCAGCGCCGCATGCTCGCTGGCGATCCGGTCCTGCTCGCCTGCCTCGACGGCCTCGCCGAGGCGCCGCGCGAGCGTCTTGACCGTCGAGCGGTAGCGCAGGTTCTCGAGCCGCTCCTCGGCGGCGATGCGAACGCGCTTCTTCTGCTGTCGGATATTCGGCATTTCGAACGAATGCCCGCGCGTTGCGGGCGCAGCGATGCTAGCAGAGGCACTCGGCACGAACTCGGCACGGATCGGTTACCCGCGCATGCGGATTTCGCCGATACGATCGCGACGGGGAGGAGGTGGCGTGTTCCTTAACAGGCTCGCCCGCAGGGACGCCGACACCGGAGCCCGACGGACGCCCTTCCTATACTCGCCGGCGTGGAGAAGCGGGCCTGGGGCCGCCGCCTCGCCTGGTCGACGGCGATCTTCTCGCTCGCAACCGGGCTCTCTCGCATCCTCGGACTCGTCCGCGAGATCGTCGCGCGACGCTACTTCGGCGTCGAGGGCGCCGGGATCAACGCCTTCACCGTCGCCTTCCAGGTCCCGAACCTCTTCCGGGCGCTCGTCGCAGACGCGGCTCTCTCGTCAGCCTTCGTGCGGGTCTTCACCGAGCTGCTCGAGATGGGCGAGCGAGCCCGCGCGTGGCGCGTGGCCTCGAGCCTCTTCTGGCTTCTCCTGCTCGGCCTCACGGGCCTGACCGCCGTCTTCATCGTCGTCGCCCCATGGGTGATGGGCCTCTTCGACCTGGCCGACCAGGACCTCGCGGTCACGCTGTCGCGGATCCTCTTCCCCATCGTCGCGCTGCTCGGCGTCTCGGGGATCATCGTCGGGATCCTCAACAGCTACGAGCACTTCTCGGTGCCCGCGCTGAGCCCGGTGTTCTGGAACCTCGCGATCATCGCCGGGCTCGTGATCGGCGTGCCACGGGCGGACACCGCCGACGGCAAGCTCTACGTCTACGCGGGCTCGATCGTCGTCGGCACCGTCATCCAGGTGCTGCTCCCACTGCCGTGGTTGTCCGGACGCGGTGGCCAGCTGACGGTCGCGATCGACTGGCGCGACCCCGCCGTGAAGCAGGTCTTCCTGCTGATGGTGCCGGTGACGCTCGGCCTCGGCCTGATCAATTTCAACGCCGTCATCGGCTCCTTCTTCGCGGCGAACTTCATCGACCCGAACCTCGCCCCGAGCGCGATCGACGCCGCGTTCCGGATCTACATGCTCCCGCAGGGAATGTTCTCGGTCGCGGTCGCGACCGTGCTCTTCCCGCGCCTCGCCCGCCTCGCCGCGAGCGACGAGCTGGACGGCTTCAGGCACACGGTGGGGGTCGGCCTGCGCCAGATCGCGTTCACGCTCGTGCCGGCGAGCGCCGTCTCGGCCGTGCTGGCGGAGCCGATCGTCCGGCTCCTCTACCAGCGCGGCGCGTTCACCGAGAGCCAGACGACGGTTGTAGCCGGGGCGCTCGCCGCGTTCTCGCTCGGGCTCACCTTCAACGGGATGATGCTGATGCTCAACCGCGCCTTCTTCAGCCTCCAGGCCCCCTGGACGCCCACGGTGATCGCGGTCGGCAACCTCACCCTCAACACCGTCCTCTACGCCGTCTTCTACCGCGTGGGCACGTGGGGGATTCCCCTGGCCATCTCCATCGCCAACATCGTCAGCACCGCCGCGCTGCTCATCCTCCTCCGCCGGCGAGTCGGCCGGATCGAGCTCGCTGAGACCGCGCGAGCCACGGCGCTGATCACGGCTGCGTCGGCGGTGCTCGTCGCCGTCTCCTACCCGATCTGGCGAGTGCTCGACGAGGCGCTCGGACGCTCGCTGGGAGGCCAGCTCGCCTCGCTCGGCACGGCGCTCGTCGCAGGCGGCGCCGCCTACCTGATTTCCTGCCGTTTGCTGGGGGTTCGTGAGCTCGAGGCGCTGCTATCGTTGCGAGCCCGCTTCCGCCGCGCCTGATTTCGCATGGACCAAGACCGCATCCGCAACTTCTCGATCATCGCGCACATCGACCACGGCAAGTCGACGCTCGCCGACCGCATCCTCGAGGTGACGGAGACCGTCACCGGACGTGAGATGCGCGAGCAGGTCCTCGATTCGATGGACCTCGAGCGGGAGCGCGGGATCACGATCAAGGCTCAGGCCGTGCGCGTGCAGTGGAAGGGCTACGAGCTCAACCTGATCGACACGCCGGGCCACGTCGACTTCACGTACGAGGTCTCCCGGTCGCTGCAGGCGTGCGAAGGCGCGGTGCTCGTCGTCGACGCCGCGCAGGGCATCGAAGCGCAGACCGTTGCCAACGCCTACCTCGCGATCGAGAACGACCTCGAGCTGCTGCCGATCGCGAACAAGATCGACCTCCCGCAGGCCGACCCGGACGAGGCCGCGCGCGAGGTCGCCGAGCTGGTCGGCGACACGCCCGATCACGTGCTCCGCGTCTCCGCCAAGACCGGCCAGGGCGTCGAAGAGGTGCTCGATGCGATCGTCGAGCGCATTCCACCTCCGGCGGGCGCCGCGGACGGCCCGCCGCGCGCGCTCGTGTTCGACTCGTCCTACGACCAGTATCGCGGCGTGGTCGCCTTCGTGCGCATCGTCGACGGAAGCTTCCGCGCGCGCGAGCCGCTGCGGGCGATGGCGCAGGGCACGACCTTCGAGGCCGAGGAGGTCGGGTTCTTCTCGCCGACGATGCAGCCGGCCGAGTCCCTCGGCGCCGGTGAGGTCGGCTACGTGATCACCGGGCTCAAGGACGTCGCGAAGCTGCGCGTCGGCGAGACGCTCACCTCGCAGACGGCCCCCGCCGCCGAGGCGCTGCCCGGCTACCGAGAAGTCAAGCCGATGGTCTTTGCCGGGCTCTTCCCGACCGACTCGGACGACTACCCCGAGCTCCGCGACGCGCTCGAGAAGCTACGCCTGAACGACGCTTCGCTCTCGTACGAGCCGGAGACCTCACAGGCGCTCGGCTTCGGCTTTCGCTGCGGGTTCCTGGGCCTCCTGCACATGGAGATCGTGCGCGAGCGGCTCGAGCGCGAGTTCGACCTCGACCTGCTCGTCACCGCGCCGAGCGTCGCCTACCGGGTCGAGACGCCCACCGGCGAGACCATCGAGGTGCACAACCCGGCCGAGATGCCGCGCGAGGTCGAGCGCGTCGAGGAGCCGTACGTCCAAGCGTCGATCATCGTCCCGAAGGACGGCGTCGGCCAGGTGATGGAGCTCTGTACCGAGCGGCGCGGACGCTTCGACCACATGGAGTACCTCTCGCCGGAGCGCGTGCTCCTCGTCTACGAGCTTCCGCTCGGCGAGATCGTCTTCGACTTCTACGACCAGCTGAAGTCGCGCACGCGCGGCTACGCGAGCTTCGACTACGACTTCGCGGGCTTCCGCGAGGGCGATCTCGTCCGGCTCGACGTGCTCGTCGGCGGCGAGCCGGTCGACGCGCTCTCGCTCGTCGTGCATCGGGCCGGCGCCTACGGCCGAGGTCGTGCGCTCGTCGATCGCCTGCGCGAGGAGATCCCCCGCCAGATGTTCGACGTTCCCGTGCAGGCGGCGATCGGCGCCCGGGTGGTCGCGCGCGAGACGATCAAGGCCAAGCGCAAGGACGTGCTCGCGAAGTGCTACGGCGGCGATGTGACGCGGAAGCGGAAGCTGCTCGAGCGGCAGAAGGCCGGCAAGAAGCGGATGAAGCAGGTCGGCGCCGTCGAGGTCCCGCAAGAGGCGTTCCTGGCCGTGCTCAACCTGGACGAGACGAAGCGTTGAGCGGCGCGCGCCACCTCTACGTCCACCTGCCGTTCTGCGCCTCGCGCTGCGGCTACTGCGACTTCGTGACGGTCGTCGGCCGTTCCGACCGGCACGACGCCTATGTCGAGGCGCTGCTCGTCGAGCTCGAGCTGGAGCGCGGCCACCTCGCCGAGCAGGTCGAGACCGTCTTCCTCGGCGGCGGCACGCCGACCTTCACCGAGCCGGCCGCCCTGCTCCGGCTGCTGCGGGCGCTGCCGCGGGCCGAGGAACTGACCGTCGAGGCGAATCCCGAGACGGTGACGCCGCAGCTCGCCGCGCTGCTCGCCGAGGGGGGCGTGAACCGCGTGTCGCTCGGCGCGCAGAGCTTCAAGCAGCCGCTGCTCGCGACCCTCGAGCGCCGCGCCGACCCCGACGACGTCCGACGCGCCTTCTACCATCTTCGTGATGCCAGTTTTGACAACATCTCACTCGATCTCATCTACGGAATCCCCGGCCAGAGCCCCGCCGACCTCGTCCGCGACATCGACGAGGCGCTCGCGCTCGCCCCCGAGCATCTGTCCTGTTACGAGCTGGAGGCGAAGCGCGGGACCCGGTTCGCGCACAGGCACGGCGAGGAGCTCGCGCGGCAGGCCGAGGCGATGGAAGGCTATTTCGAGCGTGTCGTCGAGCGGCTGACCGGAGCCGGATATCGCTGGTACGAGACGGCGAACTTCTGCGTCGAGCCGTCGCTCGCAGGCGGTCGCGACCTCCGCGCGCGGCACAACCTCGGCTACTGGCTGGCTCGGGACTACGTGGGCCTCGGCATCGGCGCGGTCTCGACCGTCGGCGCGGAGCGGTGGCGAAACACGCCGCGGCTCGAGGCCTACCTGGCCGCGCTCGAGCGAGGCGAACGGCCCCCGCGCGAGATCGAGCCGCTCTCTCCCACGATCCGGCGGGAGGAACGCGTGATGCTCGCCCTACGCCTGGACGAGGGCCTGCCGCTGCAACGCGCCCTGCCGGCGGTGAACGAGGCTGCTCTGAATCGCCTCCAGCGTGGGGGCCTGGCCGAGCCGCGGACCGACTCGCGCGGGAGAGCGACGCTCGCGCTCACCGATCGCGGCCGCCGGTTGGGCGACGCGGTCACCGCAGACCTGCTGGCCTGAGCCAAACCGGCTGACCTACCATTTCTCTGTCGATGAACGACGCCAGTCCGACCATCGAGCTCACCGAGCGTCAGCACGATCTGCTGCGGCGGGTCGTCGAGGAATACGTCGAGAGCGGGTTCCCGGTCGCCTCGAAGACCCTCGTCGAGCGCGGAGGCCTCGCCGTCTCGGCCTCGACCGTGCGCGGCGAGCTCGCCGAGCTCGAGCGGCTCGGCCTACTCACCCATCCGCATACGTCGGCGGGTCGCGTGCCGACCGAAGCCGGGTACCGCTTCTATGCCGATGTGTTGCTCGACCAGCTCGAGCCCCGACCGAGCCCGTTCCCGCTCGACCTGGCTGCCGCGCGCAGCGAGGTCGAGGCCGCGCTGCAGGCGACGACGGAGACGCTCTCGCAGGTCACGCGTCTGCTCGCGCTCGTCTCGGCGCCCCCGGTGCAGACGACGACCGTTCGGCACGTCGAGGTGCTCGTGCTCCAGCCCCAGGTCGTCATGGTCGTCGTCATCACGTCCACGGGCGGTGTCTCGAAGCGTGTCTTCGCGCTCGGCGAGCCGCTCGACGCGGGGCTCGCGACATGGGCGGGCGAGTACCTGAACGAGCGGCTGGCCGGGCTCGGGCTCGGCAGTGCGCTCCTGCGCAAGCGCTTCGAGGATCCGGAGCTGTCCCGCCGCGAGCTCGAGTTCCTCGAGCTGATCCGCCCCGCCTTCACCGACCTGCTCGGCGCCCACGAGCAGCTCCTTTTCGTCGGGGGCGCGGCGACGCTGCTCGGCGAGGTGCGCGCCGACGAGCTCGAAGCCTGCCGGCGGTTGCTCGAGGCGCTCGAGCGCCGGGCCGAGATCCTCGAGCTGCTCGGCGAGACGCTAGCCTCGCGCCGTCCGATCGTCCGCGTCGGCGGCGAGCTGGTGGATCCCGCCTTCCGCGACGCCGCTCTCGTCGGCGCGTCGTACGGGCTGACGAACCGCACGCTCGGTGCCGTCAGCCTCGTCGGGCCGCTGCGGATGGACTACGAGACCGCGATCCGCTCCGTCCGGGCGGCCGCGCACGAGCTCTCGCGCTTCGTCGAAGAGGTCTACGAAGACAACTAGGAGGGTCTGGCGGGATGTTGCTCGTCGCCGGGGTGCGATGCTCGTTCCGAGGCAAGGACGCAGGGAGCCCCGATAGTTCGAACTATCGGGGCAACCGAGGACACAGCACCGGGGCGAGCAGCGCGGCCCGGCGGCTCAGACCATATTTCGCCAGACCCTCCTGAACCCGGCGCTACGCTTCGATGCGATGGCCACGACCGAGCGTGATTACTACGAGATCCTCGGGATCGGTCGCGGCGCGAGCGAACGAGACGTCAAGCGGGCCTTCCGCCGCCTCGCGCGCGAGCTGCACCCGGACGTCTCGGCCGAACCGGGTGCGGAGGAACGGTTCCGCGAGGTCGTCGAAGCGTACGAGGTGCTCTCGAAGTCGGAGACACGGGAGCTCTACGACCGCTTCGGGCACGCAGGGCTGCGTAGCGGCGGCTTCCGCCCGACGCCGTTCGACTTCGGGAGCCTGACCGACATCTTCTCGGCGTTCTTCGGCGACGACCTCTTCGGCGTCGCCACCGGCCCGCGGCGCGCGCGCGGCGAGGACATCGCCGCGCAGGTCACGATCGACCTCGAGGAGGCGGCAACGGGCGTCACGCGGGCCGTGCCCTTCCAGGTCTCGCTCCCCTGCGAGCGCTGCGGCGGCGACGGGGTCGAGCCGGGGACGAGCCCGATCACATGTCCGGAGTGCAACGGGGCCGGCCGCCTCCAGCGGGTGTCGCGCACCGCGTTCGGCGAGTTCGTGCGCAGCCACGCCTGCCCCCGCTGCGGCGGCGCGGGCCGCATCGTCGAGCACCCGTGCAGCGACTGCCGCGGCAGTGGGCGCCGGCTCGAGGAGCGCGAGCTGGAGGTCGAGATCCCGGCCGGGATCCACGACGGGCAGCGGATCAGGCTCTCCGGGGAGGGGCACGCCGGCCTGCTCGGCGGCCGCTCGGGCGACCTCTACG
>JBKPFP010000304.1:0-5190 GCA_046744435.1 Actinomycetota bacterium
CCGCGCTCCAGAAGGCGGCTCGTGCGTCCTAGCATTGTTCCGCCGTCCTCCGCACGCCGAGCGAGCGGCCCAGAGCCGCGAGCGTCTCCCGAGCCCGCGCTATCCTCGGCGCCAATGGCCGATCGCATCCGAGTTGCCTGCATTCAGCTGACGAGCGGCACCGACAAGGGCGCCAACCTCGAGACCGCGGAACGGCTCGTCGGCGAGGCTGCCGCCACCGGGGCCGACCTCGTCGCCCTCCCCGAGAAGTGGAACGCGATCGGCGACCCCGACGTCCTACACGCGGCGGCGGAGACCCTCGAGAGCGGCGAGTCGATCGAAGCGATGCGCGCCTGGTCGAAGCGCCACGGCATCACGCTCGTCGGCGGCTCGATCACGGAGAAGCGCGAGGGCCGTGCGAAGCTCTCCAACACGTGCGTCGTCTTCGACCCCGAGGGCGAGCTCTCCGCGCTCTACCGCAAGATCCACCTCTTCGACGTCGAGGTCGGCGGGCTCGTGTATCGCGAGTCCGAGGCGGAGGAGGCCGGCGAGGAGCCGGTCGTCACCGAGCTCGAGGGCTGGCCCGTCGGATTGACCATCTGCTACGACGTCCGCTTCCCCGAGCTGTATCGCATCCTCGCGCTCGAGGGCGCACTGCTCGCGACCGTGCCGGCCCATTTCACGCTCTATACGGGCAAGGACCACTGGCATCTCCTGCTGCGCGCCCGCGCGGTCGAGAACGGGTTCTACGTCGCCGCCCCGGCACAGTTCGGCGTTACGGGGATCGGCCGCCCGAGCTACGGGCGCTCGCTGATCGTCGACCCGTGGGGCACGGTCGTCGCCCAGGCTCCGGACGAAGAGACGGTGATCACAGCCGAGCTCGACCGCGCGCGCGTCGACGAGGTGCGGCGCCAGCTGCCTTCGCTCGCCAACCGGCAGCCGGACGCGTACCGCTGGCCCGCCGCGCTTTGACGCTGCGCGCAGTCCTCTTCGACGTCGACTTCACGCTCGCGAAGCCCGGGCCGGATCTCGGCCCGGACGGTTACCGGCTGCTCGGCAGGCGCTACGGGCTCGACCTCGATCCTTCGCGCTACCCCGAGGCCCGGGCAGCGGCGATCGAGACGCTCGAGCGACATCCCGAGCTCGACCACGACGAGGAGATCTGGGTGCTCTTCACGGAGCGGATCATCCGCGGCATGGGCGGCGACTCCGAGCATGCGTACGAGGCCGCCGTGGAGATGACGCGCGGGTGGGAGCACGCCCACAACTTCGAGCTCTACGAGGACACGCTGCCGGTGCTCGAGGAGCTGCGCGCCCACGGCCTCCAGCTCGGGCTCGTCTCGAACACGGGCCGCGACCTCACAGCCTTCGTCACGCATCATGAGCTGGACGTGGACGTGGCGCTCTCCTCCGGAGCACATGGAAAGGTCAAGCCCGATCCGAGCATCTTCCGCGCCGCGCTCGACCGGCTCGGCGTGCGGCCCGACGAGGCGGCGATGGTCGGCGACTCACCCGAGGACGACGTGGAGGGCGCGCGGGCGCTCGGCATGCGCGCGTTCCTCGTCGACCGCGACGACCGCTTCCCGGAGCACGAGAGCCGCCTTCCGGACCTGCGGGCGCTGCCGGCCGCTCTCGGCCTCAGCGGCACGGCGAGACGCCAGGCCGGCTGAGCCCGAAGCCCCAGAGCTTCTGGTCGCGGACGTAGAACGCCGTCACGGCGTTTCTCGTCCGCATCGTGTAGACGAAGTACGGGCTCGTCCCGCAGGGCACGCGCACGAGCAGCCGGTAGAGGACGAAGAGCCGCGTGCCGTCGTCGCCGATGCGGAGCCCGCGATCGGTCCGCCAGCCTCGGGGCGCCCAGAGCGTGAAGAAGGCGACTGCGCGGCCGCCGCGGAAGCTGACGCCGGCTCCGTGAGGGTAGAACCGCCGGTAGTTGAAGTACCAGGTCGGCGAGTCGCAGCCGCGGCAGCTGCCGAACTGGCGGCCCCAGGCTGCTCGAACCTGAGCGCGGGTCGCACCGAGCTCGAGCCCGCCGAACCGCTTGCCGGGCACGACGAGACCGGCACGAGGCGGCGCGGCGGTGGCGGGAGCCGCGAGCAGCCCGCCGAGCGCCAGCAGGACGGCTAGCCGCCGCAGAACTCGGTGCCCGGACACGTCGCCAACCTGCGGACCGCCGGCGGGTGCGCCCGGCCGCGCGGCCAGGAGATCCGGATGCGAAGCGAGGAGGCGTTGTTGTCATAGCGCAGCTCCCGCAGCTGCAGGCTCGCGTTCGCCCGGTGCACGAGCACATAGGTCCCCGCGCGGACGCGCGTGACGTCGAGGTTCTGGCCGTGGAAGTGAGCCGGGTAGCGGTCGGTGTAGCCGACGGACGTGCCTTCGTGGATCTGCAGCGCTGCAGGCTGCCCCTGCCCGCAGTTGGACAGGAAGCGCGGACGGCGCGGCTTGCCGGGGACGTTGCTCGCAGCCCCCCAGTGGTCGGCGAGGCAGAAGCCGGACTTTCGATCGCGGACGAGGACCCGGTGGTCGCTCGCGCGGCGCAGCTCGTAGCGCTGGAAGTCCATCAGGTGCCAGTGCCGGTGCGGCGGGGCGATCACGAAGCGCAGGAAGCCGACGCCGCGATACGAGCGCACGCCGCCGCCGGCGAGACGCACGCGCTGGGCCGCCTGCATCGTGAACACGCCGTGGCTCGGGCGCGAGGCGACGATCGACAGCGCGCCTTCGCCGACGTTGTCCGAGGCCGACGTGAAGCCGAGGAGGAAGCTCCTTCGAGCCCCTTGCATGGTGGTGACGATCGAGAGATCCGCCGGCGGGCGCTGGTCGTGGTCGGGGCGCAGCTCGGGCGAGACGCGCGGCCGCCAGCGGACGCGATCGACCGGCGTGGGGCCGCCGAGCGCCACCGGCTCGCCGCCAGCCGCCGGAATGCGCCACAGCGACGCCGTGCCCGAGCGGTCGCCGACGAACGTGATCGAGCGCCCGTCCGCAGTCCAGCGCGGTGAGGCCTCGTTGGCGGGGTCGTTCGTGAGCCGCAGGACACCCCGGCTGCCCACATCGAGGACGTAGAGATCGGTCGGCCCGGCCTCGGCGGCCACGAAAGCGATCCGGCGCCGGTTCGGCGACCAGGCGGGCGCGGACTCCGGGCCGGCCAGCGTCGTCAGCCTGCGCGGCGTCCCACCGTCCGCGTTGACCACGAACAGGTCGTCCTCGGCGAACGCGATCCTCCTCCCGTCGGGCGCCCAGGCCGGCTCGCGGCCGACGGCCAGCTGCCGCTCGGCCGAGCCGTCCGCGCGCACGACGACGAGCGCCCCGTCGCGCTCGACGACCAGCCGCCGCCCGTCGGGCGCCCACTCCGGGTCGTCCTCGCTCGCCGCCGGCGTGCGCGTCAGGCGTGCGCGGCGGCGCCCGCTCGCGTCGGCTACGTAGAGGTCGGTGAGGCCTCCGGGCCCAGGGGCCACGTAAGCCAGGCGGCGCCCGTCAGCCGACCATGCCGGCGCGCCGGCCTCGGGCGCGACGAGCCGGACCTTGCCGCTCCGCTCCATCACGAACACTCCGCTGCCCGACGCTTCCGGCCGGGCGTAGACGAGGGCGGTGGGGAAGGTCGCCGCCGCGGGCGCGCTGCCCGTCGCAACGAATGCGACTGCGAGGAGGGCCAGAGGCGTCCGTCTCAAGCCCGCCGGAAGCTACCACTGCTAGCCAACAGGAAGCTTCTGAGCGAGCGCCGGCCCCCAAGCCGCGAGCGGCGAGATGTCTCCGTCCCGACCGTTCAGCCGCCGGTACCCGAGCGCGTGCTCGGCCTGCATCAGCTTGTGCACCTGCGTCGTGCCCTCGTAGATGATCGGCGCGCGCGCGTTGCGGAAGTAGCGCTCGATCCCGTACTCCGCCGAGTACCCGTAGGCGCCGTGCACCTGGATCGCGAGGTGCGCGGCCCGAAAGGCCGACTCGGTCGCGTGCCACTTCGCCAGCGACGTTTCCCGTGTGTTTCGCCGGCCCTCGTTCTTCATCCAGGCCGCCTGCATGACGAGGAGCTTCGACGTCTCGTAGCCGAGCACCATCTCCGCGATCATGTCCTGGACGAACTGGTACTTGCCGATGGGCTGGCCGAAGGTCTCCCGCTCGCGCGCGTACTCGGCGGAGCGCTCGAGCATCGCGCGGATGACGCCGCACGCGCCGGCCGCGACCGTGAAGCGGCCCTGGTCGAGCCCGTACATCGCGATCTCGAAGCCCTGGCCCTCCTCGCCGACGAGGTTCTCGGCCGGCACCTCGACGTTCTCGAAGAAGAGCTCGCCGGTCGAGCCGGCCCAGATCCCGAGCTTGTGCTCGGTCTCGCGGGTCGACACGCCCGGCCACTCGCGCTCGACGACGAACGCGGAGATGCCCTTGTGGCGTGCCTGCGGATCGGTCTTCGCGAAGACGAGCTGGTGGTCGGCGACCTTCGCGTACGAGATCCAGTTCTTCTGGCCGTTGAGAACATACGTGTCGCCCTGACGCGTCGCGGTCGAGCGCATCGAGGCGACGTCCGAGCCCGCAGCCGGCTCGGTCAGGCCGAAGCACGCGAGCTTCTCGCCCTTCGCCTGCGGCACGAGGTAGCGCTGCTTCTGCTCCTCGCTCCCGTAGCGCAGGAGCGCGAGCGAGTTGAGGCCGACGTGGACGGAGATCAGTGTCCGAAAGGCCGCCTCGCCGCGCTCGATTTCCTCGCAGGCGAGCGCCTCGGCGACGAAGTCGAGCCCCGCGCCGCCGTATTCCTCGGGGATGACGATGCCGAGCAGGCCCAGCTCGGCCATGCCCTCGATGATCGAGAGATCGAGGTGGTGGTTGATGTCGTTCTCGATCGCGTTGGGGAGGACGCGCTCGTCCACGAAGGCGCGCACCGTGTCCTGGATCAGGCGCTGTTCGTCTGTCAGCTCGAAGTCCACCGCGGCAAGTCTATGTCCGGGGAAGGCCGCAGGAATGGAGGTTTCCGAACGTGGGCGCGTGCTGTACCGTTATTGACTGACTAGTCAATCAACGAGTCGAGCTGCGATGACGACCATAGATCAGATCGTTGCCGGCGGGGTCTCCTTCGAGCTGACCCCCGAGCAGGTCGCGCTGCGCGACCTCGCCCGCGAGTTCGCCGAGAAGGAGATCCGGCCGAAGGCGGCGGAGTACGACGAGCACTCGACGCACCCCGCCGACATCATCGAGAAGGCGCACGAGGTCGGGCTCATGAACCCGCAC
>JBKPFP010000110.1:0-2531 GCA_046744435.1 Actinomycetota bacterium
GACGACCATCCCGTCCGTGGCCATGAGCACGCAGGCGGCTTGCACCTTCGGCATGCCCTCGATCTCGACGAGGCACATGCGGCACGCCCCGATCGCGGGCCCGAGGCGCGGCTCGTAGCAGAAGACCGGGATCTCGACCCCTGCGGCGAGCGCGGTCTCGACGAGGCCCGTGCCCTTCGGCACCTGCACCTCGCGGCCGTCGACGGTGACCGTGACGAGTTCCGGCACGCTCACGTCACACCCCTGGCGCGGGGTCTGACCCCGTCACAGGAGTGTGACGCCTTCACGCCGGCACCTCGGCAACGGGGTGATGCGTATGCGCGTCGCTCGGCGCGACGATGCCCTCGATCGACGACTCGCCGCCGAACGGGCAGCCGCGCCCGTCCAGGTGCGCCTCGAACTCCTCGCGGTAGTTTCGGGCGTAGCTCGCCACCGGGTAGACCGCAAAGTCGCCGAGCGCGCAGAGCGACCTCCCCAGCATCCGGTCGGCGACCGAAAGGAGCAGATCGAGCTCGGCCTGGCCGGCGCGCCCGTCCTCGATCGTCTCCAGTAGGTTGACCAGCCAGCGCGTGCCCTCCCTGCAGGGCGTGCACTTGCCGCACGACTCGTGCATGTAGAACTTCGCCGCGCGGAGAGCGAGCTGCACCATGCAGCAGCGGTCGTCGATGACGATCACCGCGGCCGAGCCGAGGAACGAGCCGGTCTCCGCGATCGAGTCGAAGTCGAGCCGCGTGTCGATCTGCTCGGGCGTCAGGACCGGCGTCGACGACCCGCCGGGGATGATCGCCTTCAGCTCGCGCCCGCCCGCGACCCCGCCGCCGACGTCGTAGATCAGCTCGCGGAGCGGCGTGCCGAGCTCGAGCTCGTAGTTCCCCGGCTTGACGACGTTCCCCGACACCGAGAAGACGGCGGTTCCGGGCGAGTTCTCGGGCCCGATCTCCGCGAACTTCTTCCCGCCGAGCTCGATGATCGCGGGGACGGTCGCGATCGTCTGCACGTTGTTGATCTGCGTCGGGCGGTTGTAGAGGCCGGTCACCGGCGGGAACGGCGGCCGTGGGCGCGGCTGGCCGCGCTTGCCCTCCGCCGACTCGAGCAGCGCCGTCTCCTCGCCGCAGATGTACGCGCCCGCTCCGCGGTGCAGGACGACGGTGATGTCCCCGAGCAGCCCGGCCTCGCGCGCCTCGTCGAGCGCCGCGCGCATGACCTCGAACTCAGCGAGGTACTCGCCGCGGATGTAGACGAGGATGTACTTCGACTCGATGCCGAGCGCCGAGATCAGCGATCCCTCGAGCAGCCGGTGCGGAACACGCAGCATGATCTCGCGGTCCTTGAACGCGCCCGGCTCGGACTCGTCGGCGTTGATGACGAGGTAGGTCGGCGGCTCCTTGAGGACGAAGCTCGCCTTACGGCCGGTCGGGAAGCCTGCACCGCCGCGCCCGCGCAGGGTGCCGACGGTGATCTCCTCGACGATCACGTCCGGCTCCATCTCGAGTGCCCTGGCCAGCGCGTCGTAGCCGCCGATCGCCCGGTACTCCTCGAGCTTCGTCAGGTCGCGCTCGTCGGCGCCCGCGAGGACGAGGCTAGCCGCCGGCACGCAGCTGCTCCACGATCGCGGGAACGCCCTCGGGCGCGACGGGCTCGTGGTAGACGTGGTCGACGACGACCACCGGCGCGCGGCCGCACGCGCCCGCGCACTCGAGCGCGCGCAGCGTCACTTCGCCGTCCTCGGTGGTCTCGCCCGGGCCGACGCCGAGCTCGGACTCGAACGCTTCCAGCACCCGTTGCGCTCCGACGAGCGCGCAGGAGAGGTTCGTGCACACCTCGACGAGGTGTCGCCCGACCGGGGCGAGATGGAACATGTCGTAGAAGGAGGCGACGCCCTGGCAGTGGGCCGGGGTCAGGTCGAGCGCGTCGCCGACCTCCTGCAGCGCCTCCGGCGGCAGCCACCCGTACTCCTCCTGGGCCAGGCGGAGGGCGGGCATGATCGCCGACGGCTTGTCCGGGTACTGGGCCGCGACC
Source organism: Actinomycetota bacterium (assembly GCA_046744435.1). GTDB lineage: Bacteria > Actinomycetota > Thermoleophilia > Gaiellales > Gaiellaceae > VAXT01. The sequence continues at coordinate 2,020 of JBKPFP010000110.1, forward strand.
TCCTGGATGCGCTCGGCGAGCGTCACCGGTCGACCTCGCCCATGACCGTGTCGAGCTAGCCGACGATGTCGATGACGTCGGCGACGAGCGCGTCGCTCATGCAGGTCGCGGTCGCCTCGAGCGCGACGAACGAGGGCGCTCGGAACTTGACCCGCCACGGCTTCGGCCCGCCGTCCGAGACGACGTAGCAGCCCAGCTCGCCCCGCGCGGACTCCACGGCGACGTAGACCTCGCCCTCGGGCACGCGATAGCCCTCGGTGACGAGCTTGAAGTGGTGGATGAGCGACTCCATCGACGTGTGCAGCTCGTGGCGTGGCGGCAGCACGACCTTGCGGTCGTCGGCGATCCAGGGGCCCTCGGGCATCCCGTCGAGGCACTGCTCGATGATCCGCACCGACTGGCGCATCTCGTCCATGCGCACGCGGTACCGGGCGTAGACGTCTCCGGCCGGGTAGACCGGCACGTCGAAAGCGACTTCGCGGTAGGCGAGGTACGGCTCGTCGCGGCGCAGG
>JBKPFP010000459.1:0-2552 GCA_046744435.1 Actinomycetota bacterium
CGAGCTCACGAAGGAGCAGATCGAGGACTTCTACACGTACCTGATCGACCACTCCATCGAGCTGATGGAGGGGGAGCAGCACAAGCATCCGCCGCACGAACAGTCGTAGCCTGAGGAGGAGAAGGCGCCGAAGCTCGACCTGACCATCGAGCCGTCGCTCGACTCGCTGCGGCTCTACCTGCGCGAGATATCCAAGGTGCCGCTGCTGACGGCCGACCAGGAGGTGTGCCTCGCGAAGCGAGTCGAGCGTGGGGACCTGGCGGCGAAGACGCAGATGATCGAGGCCAATCTCCGGCTGGTGGTCTCGATCGCGAAGCCGCACGTCGGCCGCGGCCTCTCGTTCCTCGACCTGATCCAGGAGGGCTCGCTCGGCCTCATCCGGGCGGTGGAGAAGTTCGACTACCGCAGGGGCTTCAAGTTCTCGACGTACGCGACCTGGTGGATCCGGCAGGCGGTGTCGCGCGCGATCGCCGACAAAGCGCGGACGATCCGCATCCCGATCCACATGGTCGAGAGGCTGAACAAGGTCGTCAACATTGAGCGGGAGCTCGTCCAGCGTCTCGGCCGCGAGCCGCGACCCGACGAGATCGCCGAGGAGCTCGAGCTGACCGCCGAGCAGGTGCGGGAGATCTTGCGCATGGCGCAATTTCCGGTCTCGCTCGAGAAGCCGATCGGCGAAGAGGGCGACGCCAGGCTAGGTGACTTTGTCGAGGATGAGCTCGCCGAGTCGCCCCAGGACGTGACCTCGGTCTCGCTACGGCGCGAGGACATCGACTACGCGCTTGCCGCGCTGCCCGAGCGCGAGCGCCGGGTCATCGAGCTCCGCTTCGGCCTACATGGCGGTCGGCCGCGAACGCTCGTCGAGGTGGGGCGCACCTTCGGCATCACCCGCGAGCGGATCCGGCAGATCGAAACCAGCACGCTCAAGACGCTAGCGTCGCTGCCCGAGGCGCAGCGCCTGCACGACTGCGTCTAAACCGGCTCTTGCTCTCGCCCTTGCGGTTGACGATGTGCCGCAGGTGTGGGGTGTCAAAACCTCGGTTCTGCCTGCAAACCAGGTTGATCCAGGGGTGTGAACGGAGTTTTGGCACCCCACAGGCCACTGCATACACTCGAGGCAAGGGATCTGCGACGCCGCTAAGGACCCAAAGAATGCTCGCAGTGGTGATCCCACCAGCAGCTGCTGCTAAGGCGCAGGCTGCTACGACCATCCGCTGAGAGACTCTGCCTCGCCAACCTGGCGACGTCAGCATGCCTGCGCTGTTGCGACTTCAGGTCGAGCCCGACAGCGAATAGCCGGCGAGCGCGGCGCCGAATCGACCTCCACTCGCGAAAGGAGCAGGTCGATCTCCGGCTCCGCAAACGCCAAGTCCTGCGAACCCGAAGGCCCACAGGACTTGACAGATCGAGTCTCTCACGGCGACCTCGCGATCGTCAAGCGCGAGTGGCAGGGATGGCGTCGTTACGGCGGGGAGCTGGCGCCTCTCACGGCATCAGCCAACGCGTCGAGCGCCACATCGCCGCGCTCCACCCGCCCGACGAGGTAGCAGAGGAGCGGTGCGTTCATCCGCTCGCCGCTCTCGTGGGCGGCGATGCGCGCGAGGTCGAGGAGCGTCACCTCGCTGTCGCTGTCCAGCTCGAGCTCCTCCGGAGGAACGTTCGCCACTGAGGCGATTGCGTCACGCGCTCGTGTCAACCACCCGTCCATCGCAGTTCCCTCAGATCCGGACGGTCACACGACGCCTAGCGGGCCAGTGCGGCGCCCTCTTCGGCCAGGCGGGCGCAGGCATCGCGGTAGGCGAGGACGAGGACGAACGAGCGCACCTGCGCGTCGGCGTACTCGGCCAGGGCGGCGTCGGCGCAGGCGCGAATCTGCTCGGGCGTTCGCAGGCCCCAAACTTGTCGTGCAGGGACGGCAACAGCTTCTCGAGCCGAAGCCGATGCGCGGTCGGGCTGGCGCGGACCTCGTCGAGACGGGTGGCGACGAACTCATGAACCTTGGCTTCGATCAGGTCGCGAATCTCGCGGACCTCCTCGAGCGGGCGCCCGGCGGGATCGGGGATGTCCCATTCCTCGACGTCGGCGGCGACGTAGGGGCATTCGGCGCCGCAGGCGAGCGTGACGGCGAAGTCGGCGTGTAGCTGCATCTCGAGGTCGAGCCGTTTCGGGCGCCGGTCGGCGATCTCGACCCCGGCCTCGCGCATGGCCTCGATCACGTTCGGCCAGATGGCCGTCGCCGGTGCATCGCCGGCCGACTCGGCGCGAATGTCGGGCGGCGCGTAGCGCTCGAAGAACGCCTGCGCCATTTGCGAGCGGCCGGCGTTATGGGTGCAGACGAACAGGACGTACTTCATCGCTCCTCCTCTCAGGCTGCCTTCACGAGCTTGTCGGCGAGTTCTTCGGGGAGGCCGACCGCGCGCATCTCGCGCGCGACGGCAAGCGCGTCGTAGGCGACGCGTTCGATGCTGACCGCGACGCCGGCGTCGCTCTCGCTGAGCGTTGCGAAGCTGGCGCGCGGGTCGCCGTCTCTGGGCTTTCCGACGGAACCGCAG
>JBKPFP010000037.1:0-3880 GCA_046744435.1 Actinomycetota bacterium
CAGTTGCTCCGCGAAGGCGTGATCGTGCGGCCGACAGGAGGCTTCGGCGCGCCCGGCGCGATCCGCGTCACGGTCGGGACGGCCGAGGAGAACGAGCTCTTCGGCGAAGCGCTGGCGAAGGTGCTCAGCGCCGCAACGCCGACCTAGCCCGGTCGACCACCGCCAGCCCCCCGTAGGCGAGCCGCGCCAGGCGTAGCTGCGCCCGCGACATGTCCGGCGGCACGTCCTCGCGCAGCAGGCGCGAGACCGCCGCGGCGGCGAGGTCGAAGCGGTTGTGCCAGACCGCGATCTGCACGCACGCGGCCAGCGTCTCGGCGCCCGAGCGCTGCATGTCGCTGGCGGCGGCCGCGCGCTCGAGGAGGGAGGCCCAGCCCTCCTTCCCGTTCTGGCTCAGGACGGCGCGGTAGGCCTCGGCCAGCGCGGTCGTGCCCGAGCGGTAGGCGACGCCGACCCGGCTGACGTGGGCGAGGTCGGCGAAGGCGTCGTCCAGCCGGCGCGCGAGCTCGCGTGGCGGCCAGGGCCGGGAGTAGACGACCGGCTCGAGAAACGTCGGGTCGTCGGCGCCGACGAGCCGCTCCGGCTCCTTCACGGCCAGCCGCGACAGGGGCGTGTGCGGGTAGACGCGCGCGCCCGCGGAGTAGACGACCTCGATCTCCGGCGGCAGCGCCCGCACGAAGGCGATCGTCTCCTCGATCGTCTCCTCGTCCTCGCCTGGGAGTCCGAAGATGAGCCCGAGGTCGGCAGGCACGCCCTCGCGGACGAGCAGCTCGACGAGCTGCTCGAGGTGCCGGCGCCGGAACGGCTTCTGCGCCTCGGTCAGCACCTTCTCGGCCGCGCTGTCGACGGTGATCGAGACGTGTCCGTTCGTCTCGCGCACGAGCCGGGCGAGCTCACCCGAAAAAGGCGTCGGGTTGAAGTACGCGCGCCACGTGATCGCCTCGACGAGTCCGCGCTCTGCGATCCCGCTCAGCACTGCCAGCGCGTGCCGCTCCTCGGGCAGGTTGAACTCGTCGTCGGCGAAGAAGAGCGGGACGCTGCCGACGCCGCGGTCCTTCGTCGCCAGCACCGTCGCCTCGATCTCGTCGAGCACGACTCGCACGTCGTGGTTCGCGTGCCGCCGGCCGAGGTTCGCGGCCGTGCAGTACGCGCACTGCATCGCGCAGCCGATCCGCGTGCGTACCGGGAACGAGTTGGCGGGCGCGTAGAGCGGCTCACGCCGGGTCGGGCTCGCGAACCCGAGGTGGTACGCGTCGATCCCGTCCGGCTCTCCGCGGCGCACGAGCCCGGGGATCTCCTCGGGCGGGAGGCCGCGGCAGATCGCCGCGAGGGCCTCCTCGCCGGCGCCGACGACGCCCCAGTCGACGCCGAGGTACTCGAGACACTCCTGCGGGCAGGCCGAGAAGCCCGCCCCGCCGACGACGAGCGTCGCCTCAGGAGCGGCCTCCTGTAGAACGCGGGCGAGGTCGCGCACCTCGGGGAGCAGGAAGCTGACGTCGATCGGCTCGTCCGAGGGAGCCTCGAGGCGGTCGACGACGATGCAGTCGTCGACGATGCGCACGCCGAGGCCGATCACATCGGGCCGGAGCCGCTCGACCGCCGTGCGTGCGGCCGCGTGCGGATCTTCGGAGACGAGGTACGGGTCGACGATCTCGACCTGGGCGCCGGCGCTCTCGGCTGCGGTGCGGAGGCGCTCGAGACCGTACGCCGGGACCGGGGTCACCCGCTGGAACGGGTTCGCGTGGACCAGCAGTATGCGCGGCGGGACCGAGTCCCTGGGGGTCGGCCCGGCGGCGGCGAGCCGGGCTGAAAGGGACATGTGCGGGCGAGTGTAACGCTGGTGGGACATCTCTCTGGCACGTGCGGCTTTCGGGTTCGCAGTGGACTAACCTCCGGCCGGACGTGCTGCGCGTCTTCTCGGGTATCGCGCATCGCCTGGTGGGGCGGCAACTCACCCTGCTCGGCGGCGTCCCGAGCCTCCGGCTGCTCGCCTCGGCGAACTTCCTCTCCGGCGTCGGCACCTGGCTCGCCTTCGTCGCGCTGACGGTCGACGTCTGGGACCGCACCGGATCGGGCACCTGGGTCGCCGCGCTGCTGATCGCCGACTTCCTGCCGGTGATCGTCATCGGCCTCTCCGTGGGGCCGCTCGTCGACCGACTCTCGCGCCGCGGCCTGATGGTCGCCGCCGACATCGTGCGCTTCGGCGTCTTCGTGGTACTGCCGTTCTCGACGAGCGAGACGCAGATCGTTGCGTTGGCGGCGGTGGCGGGTTTCGCGACCGGCTTCTTCCGGCCGGCCGTCTACGCAGGCTTGCCCAACCTGGTCGAGGACCGCGACCTGCCGAGCGCAAACGCGCTCCTGCAGTCGATCGAGGCGTCGACGACGATCGTCGGGCCGCTCATCGGCGGCGTGCTCGTCGCCGCGTCCGGGCCCGACGCCGCGTACTGGATCAACGCGATCACCTTTCTCCTGTCGGCGGCACTCATCGTCCGCATCCCCGCCGGGCTGCTCCAGGCGGCACGGGCCGCGACGCACGGGCACTGGCGGGACCTGGCCGAGGGCTTTCAGCTCGTGCGTGGCTCCAGAGCATTGCTCACGGTGCTCGTCGCCTGGAACGTGGGCATCCTCGGCAACGCGGGTGTGAACGTGGCGGAAATCAAGCTGGCCAAGGTCTCTTTCGACGCAGGCGACTTCGGCTTCGGGCTCATGGTGGCGAGCGCTGGGCTCGGCGTCGTGCTAGGCAGCCTGTCGGCCGGGTCATGGGTCGAGCAGCGTGGCATCGCAGGCGTCTACGGGGCAGGGTTGAGCCTGATTGCGATCGGAATCGCCGCCGCGGCCGCCGCTCCCAGCATCTGGGTCGCCGCGCCCTGCGTCGCCGTCTCCGGCGCCGGCAACGGGATCGCGCTGGTCTGCAACGCCCTCCTCGTCCAGCGCGGCGCGCCGGATCGCCTGCGCGGGAGGGTCTTCACCGTGCTGATGAGCTCGAACTACGTGGTGTTCGGGCTCGGCATGGTCGCCGCCGGGCCGCTGACGAACGAGTACGGAGCTCGGTGGGTCTGGGGCGGGGCGGCGGTCGTCTCGGCCGTTGCGGCGGTCGTCGGCTATGCGCTCGCCCGCGGCATCCGGTCGGAGGCGCAGGCGGAGCCCGTGCAGCTCGTGATCCCCGAGACGCAGGCGCACGGCGCGGAGCATTGATGGCGAAGCGAAGGGAGTGGACGCGGGAAACTCTCGCGGCCGGAGTCCGCGCCGGTGACAGGCGCGCGCTCGCCCGGGCGATCACCCTCGTGGAGAACTCCGACCCGCTGGCCTACGAGGTCGTCCGCGACGTCTACCCCGACACCGGCTCGGCGTACGTCGTCGGCGTCACCGGCCCGCCGGGAGTCGGCAAGTCGAGCCTGATCGCGGCGCTCATCCGCCACGTGCGGCCGCATGGGACGACGCTCGGAGTGATCTCGGTCGACCCCTCGAGCCCTTTCTCGAAGGGCGCGCTGCTCGGCGACCGCATCCGTTTGTCTGACCACTTCCTCGACCCGGGCGTCTTCATCCGCTCGATGGGCACGCGCGGCCATCTCGGCGGACTCGCCGAGGCGACGCTGCAGGCGATGCTCGTCCTCGACGCGGCCAGGAAGGATCTCGTCTTCGTCGAGACCGTCGGGGCGGGTCAGAGCGAGGTCGAGGTGATCGGCGTGGCCGACACGGTCCTGCTCGTGCTCATGCCGGGCTCGGGTGACTCGATCCAGGCCCTCAAGGCGGGGATCATGGAGATCCCGGACGTGATCGCGATCAACAAGAAGGACCACCCGATGGCGAAGACGATGCTGAACGAGGTGCGCTCGATCCTCACGCTGGACAAGGAGCGTGCCTGGAAGCCGCCGATCGTGCT
>JBKPFP010000063.1:0-12169 GCA_046744435.1 Actinomycetota bacterium
ACCTCTCGACCGCCCGCCGTGCGCAGCTCCACTTCCGCATCGCCCAAGCGCTCGAAGAGCTCTACGCGGCCGACCCGGAGCCGTATCTCGCCGAGCTCGCGCATCATTTCTTCCTGGCCGGCCCAGGGGGAGACGTCGACAAGGCGGTCGGATACACACGCCGCGCGGGCGACAGCGCAGTGGCTCTGCTGGCGTACGAGGAGGCAGTGCGGCAGTACGGGCTGGCGCTCCGGGCGGTCGAGCGGCGCGAGCCAAAGGACGACCGCGAGAGATGCGAGCTGCATCTCGCCTACGGCGACGCCCTGGCCAAGGCCGGGAGGACACCGGAGGCCAAGGAGTCCTTCCTCGCCGCGGCCGATCTCGCCAGGCGCGCCGGACTGGCCGAGCACCTCGCCGACGCGGCTCTCGGCTACGGAGGGCGGTTGGTGTGGACGCGCGCGTGGGGCGACGAGCACCTCGTGCCCCTGCTCGAAGAGGCTCTCGCCCGACTTCCCGAGAGCGACAGCAAGCTCCGCGTCCAGGTCCTCGCGCGCCTCACCGGAGGGCCGCTCCGCGACACGCTCGCTCCCGCGCCACGGATGGCGATGGCAGACGAAGCCGTCGAGATGGCGCGCCGCCTCGGAGATCCGTCCACACTCGCCTACGCGATCGAGGGCAGGTGCGAGACGTACTGGGGGCCGGACGCACTCGAGGAGCGCCTCGCTCTGGCTGAGGAGTTGATCGAGGTCGGGGAGAGCTCCGGCGACGCTGAGCGGGCATACGCAGGGCACGACTGTCGTTTCTTCGCCTTGCTCGAAGGCGGCGAACTCCTCGCCGCGTGGCGCGAGCACGAGGCTGCCAGTCGGCTGGCGCACGAGCTCCGCATGCCGGCTCGGCTATGGATCACGGCGACGAGAAACGCGAACCTCGCGCTCTTCGAAGGGAGACTCGCGGAGGCGGAAGGAGCCATTCAGGAGGCTCTCGAGCTGGGCCGCCTCGTGCAGAGCGCGAATGCCGAGCTGGCCTTCGATCTGCAGCTCTACGCCCTGAGGCGCGAGCAGGGCCGGCTCGAGGAGCTCTTGGAGACGGTCGAGCGCGCAGTCGTCGACTACCCCGGCTACCCGGTCCTGCGGTTCGTGCTCGTCGACATCCTCGTCGAGCTGGGGCGGGAGGACGATGCGCGCGCGTCGTTCGACGCTTGTGCGGCGGACGACTTTCGGGTCGACCCCGACGACCAGTGGTTGTTCAGCCTTAGCCTCCTCCCTGAGGCGTGCCGTGAGCTCGGGGATGTCACGCGGGCGTCGGAGCTGTACGAGCGTTTGCGCCCGTACGAACGGCACAACGCAGTGGCTACACCTGAGCTCTGTCGCGGATCTGTGTCCCGGGGCCTCGGGATCCTCGCCGGTGTCATGTCGAAGCCGAGGCAGGCCGTCGAGCACTTCGAGAACGCGCTCGAGATGAACGCGACGATGGGCACACGTCCGTGGGTCGCGTACACGGAGTACGACTACGCACGCATGCTCCTCGCCGGCGGCGCGCCGGCCGATCGCGCCCGTGCCGCGGAGCTCCTCGCGTCGGCGCACGCCACGTGCGCGGACCTGGGCATGACGGCGCTCGCAGGCAAGGTCACGGCCCTCCTGGAAGAGCTTCCACCCGCCACGACGGAGCCCGTCCGGCGGGAGGCGCGGAAGACCGTCACCGCGCTCTGGGTCGGCATCGCGCCGCCGCCCGAAGAGGCCGCCGATCCCGAGGCGCTGCGGCAGGTGATGACCCGAGCGTTCGCCGACGTCCAGTCGGCCGTGGAACGGCACGGCGGCTCCGTCGAAACGATCGCGGGCGACGCGCTCACCGCAGTCTTCGGTCTACCGGCGGCACACGAGGACGACGCGCTTCGTGCCGTGCGGGCTGCGCTCGAGGTGCGTGAGGCGCTCCCGAGCGAGCCGCGCATCGGCATCAGCACCGGTGAGGTCGTGACGGCCGGGCCGGGGGCGCAGCCGCGGGTGACGGGAGCACCGCTGATGCTCGCGGCGCCACTCGGTCGAGCCGCGGACCCCGGCGAGGTCCTCGCCGACGGAGCGACTTGGAGGCTCGTGCGCGAGGTCGTCTACGCAGAGCCCGCGGGCGACGCCTGGCGCATCGTCCGCGTGATCGACCGCGCCGCCGGCCTGCCGCGGCGCCTCGCTTCGCCCATGGTCGGTCGGGAGCGCGAGCGCCGCAGGCTGCAGGACGCATTCGAGCAAGCGGTGAGCGACCGCTCCTGTCAGCTGTTCACCATTCTCGGTCCGGCCGGCGTGGGCAAGTCGCGGCTCGTGGAAGAGTTCCTCGGCGACCTGGCCGGCGATGCACTGGTCACGCGCGGGCGCTGCCTGCCCTACGGGGAGGGGATCACGTACTGGCCGCTGCGCGAGGCCGTCAAGGTGGCCGTCGGGCTCGAGGACACCGACTCCGCCGACGAGGCGATCGCCAAGCTTGCAGCGTCGCTCGGTCAAGTGGAGGGCCGCGACCGCGTCGCTCGGGAGGCGGCCGAGCTGGTCGGCCTCGAAACCGGCCGAGGCGTCGAGGAGGCCTTTAGTGCGGTGCGAGCCCTGTTCGAGGCGTGGGGCCGAGCCGAGCCGATCGTGGTCGTCTTCGAAGATATCCACTGGGGTGAGCCCGCCTTCCTCGATCTCGTCGAGCACGTTGCGGACTGGGCGCGGGGGTCGCGGATCCTGCTCGTCTGCCTCGCTCGGCCAGACTTACTCGAGCTCCGGCCCGCGTGGAGCGGAGGGAAGCCGAATGCCACGTCGATCCTGCTCGAGGGACTGTCGGAGGACGACAGCGGTCAGGTGATCGACAACCTCTCCGGGAAGACCGCGCTCGACGAGGGCGCTCGGCGGCGTATCGTCGAGGCCGCCGACGGCAATCCGCTCTTCATCGAGGAGATGCTCGCGCTCGTGGTCGACGATCGCGGCGCCGACGCGGAGCTCGAAGTGCCGGCCGCGATCAATGCAATCCTCGCGGCCCGATTGGATCAGCTCGACCATTCTGTCCGCGCGACGATCGAGGCGGCTTCCGTGGAGGGGCAGGCCTTCCACGAGGGATCCGTCGCAGAGCTCGTGCCTGAAGCTCTGCGACCATCGGTGCACGATCATCTACTGGAGCTCCTTCGCAAGGATCTGATCCTTCCGGCGAGGACGGAGCTCTCACGCGAGACGTCCTTCCGCTTCCGGCACTTGCTGATCCGCGAGGCGGCGTACGAATCCATCCCCAAGGTCGAGCGGGCGCGGCTGCACGAGCGCCACGCCGCCTGGCTCGAGCGAAAGGTCCGTGACCGGGCCGGCGAGTACGACGAGATCCTCGGCTATCACCTCGAACAGGCCTGCCGGTACCTCGCCGAGCGCGGGCCACCCGACGAGCATGGGCTCGAGCTTCGCGCCCAGGGCGCGAGCCTGCTCACGGCGGCGGCGCGGAGAGCCTTCGGGCTCGGCGACGCGCGGGCCAGCGCGAACCTACTCGGCCGGGCGACGGCACTCCTACCCGAGACGGACGAGAAGCGGCTGGAGCTGCTCGCTGAGCAGGGGGTCGCGCTCATGGAGAGTGGCGATTTCGGCTCTGCCGCAGGAGTGCTGCGGGCGGCGATCGACGCAGCCGCCAAGCGCGGCGATGCGCGTCTCGAGGCCACGGCAAAGCTCACGCTGCTTCTGCTCCGGCTGCGCTCGGGGGAGGCCGAGGAGTGGAGCGCGGAGGCGAAGGGCCAGCTCGAGCAGGCGATCGCCGTGTTCGAGCAGGCCGGCGATCACGAAGGCCTGGCGAAGGCATACCGACTCTTGGGCTGGGCCCACGGCACCCTTTACCACTTCCGCGAGGTCGAATCTGCAGTCGAGCGCGGCATCGAGCACGCCAGGCTGGCGGGCGACCCCCGCGAAGAGCGGTCCAACTCGACCACCTACGCGATGGCCGGCCTGTTCGGGCCCGCTGCAGTGCCGGAAGCGATCGCACGCTGCGAGCAGGTCCTCGACATCGTCGACGGCAACCTGTACCACGAGGCTGTCGTGACGTCGGTCATCGCGCTCCTGGAAGCGATGCGTGGAGACATGGAGCGCGGTCGGAAGGCGTCCGGACGGGCGCGGGAGATGATGGAAACGCTTCGTGAGGGAAGCGTTCTCACCGCAGTCCCGGTCTTCCTAGGGAGGTTCGAGCTACTCGTAGGGGACACGGAAGCGGCCGAGCGGGAGCTGCGGCTCGAGCACGAGCTCCTCGAGCAGCTCGGGGAGCGGTTCTACCGCTCGTCCGTGTCGGCGCTGCTCGCCGACGCGCTCTACGCGCGGGGCCGACTCGACGAGGCGGAGACCCTCACGGCCACCGCGGCGGGCCTCGCCGGCAAAGACGACGTCGAGGCGCAGATGCTCTGGCGCTGCGTGCGCGCCAAGGTGCTGACGCAGAAAGGTGACGTCGACGGCGCGGAGGTGCTAGCGCGCGAAGCAGTCGGTGCGGCCCGCTCGACGGACTCCGACCAAGCGCTGGGAGACGCGCTGGTCGTGCTGGCGCAGGTTTTCGAGTCGAGCGGCCGCTCCGCCGAAGCCGCGTCGGTCCTCGCGGAGGCGATCGACCTCTACGAGCGGAAAGGGAGCGTCGCGTTCGCAGCGAAGGCGCGCGCTTCGCTCGAGAATCTCGCCGGCAGCGTGGCGTAGCTCGCCTCCCGCGCCCACAATGCGGGCGGATGAGGATCCTCGCCTCCGTCCCGGTGCGATCGACCGCGGCGTCCGGGTGAGAGCGGCCGGCCTGGACATCGACGGCAGGCCGCACGCGGCCGGGCGTCCGGACATCGGGGCAGACGAGTCCGTCCGGTAACGCGGTTTACGATGCCGCCGGCATGGGGTCTGCGCTCAGCTTCCGCCGATGGGCGATCGTCTTCGCGCCGGTTCTCGCCGGGGTGCTGATCGTCGCCGGCTTCTTCCTCGACCCGGCGATCGACGAGTCCGGCCGCGACCTGGCCCGCGAGTACGCGGAGCACCCTGGCCGTGAGCAGGTCTCTGCGCTCGCATTCCACTTCGCGTTCGCGCTGCTCGCGATTCCGGCCGTCGCGCTGATCGTCGCCGTCCGCGGCCGCGGCGCGTGGCTGGCCAACCTGGCGGCTTTCTTCGGCGTCCTCGGCTTGACGACGCTGCCGGGCTTCCTGCTCACCGACTTCTACGACATCGCTATCTACGGGGAGCTCGGCGGCGATGCCTGGGACGCCGTCGACGACCGGATCCAGGAGCTCCCGGGCGCGGCAGTCATGTTCATCACCGGCTACTTCGGCTTCCTGCTCACCTTGCCGACGGCTCTCCTCGCCGCCTGGCGCGCGGGCCTTCTTCCCTGGTGGCCGGCGGTGGTCGTCCTGGCCGGCGGCATCAGCGCACAGGCGGTCCCGGACGGCTTCGGTCTCCTGGTCTGGGCCGGGACGCTCGTCGTGCTCGGCTGGGTGCTCTGGACGCTCAGTGAAGAGACGGCGCGGCAACAGCCCAGTGCCGGCAGCGAGCCTCTGATCTCCTGAGCACGGGCTCCTAGAGACCGACGATGTCGTCGGGCCTGACGGGCACCCGGTTGAGCTCGCGGCCGGTCGCGTCGCGCTGGGCCGCCGCGACCGCCGCCGTCGACACGACCGTCGGCGGCTCGCCCATGCCTTTCGCCCCGCAGGGCGCGTCCGGCTCCGGCACCTCGACGAGCACCGAGTCGACCGGTGGCATGTCGAGCGCCGTCGGGATCAGGTAGTCGGTGAAGCTCGCGTTGGTGATCAGGCCGCCGTCGGTCTGGATCTCCTCCATCAGGGCGAGCCCGAGCCCCTGCGCGGTGCCGCCCTCGATCTGGCCTTCGACCGCCTGGGGATTGATCGCCTTGCCCACGTCCTGAGCCGTCCCGACCCAGACCACGCGCGTCAGCCCGAGCTCGACATCCACCTCGGCGACGACCCGCATCGCCGCGCAGGCGAACGCGACGTGTGAGCGCTCGCCGGTGGTCTGGCCGGTCTCCGGGTCGAGCGGGCTCGTGCGGGGGTGGCGGTAGATCCGCTCGACGTCGACCTCGCCGCCCGTTCGCTCCCGCTCCTCGAGGGCGGCGCGGCAGGCAAGCTGGACCGCGCCGGCGGCCATCCAGGTCATACGCGAGGCCGAGGTGGACCCCGCCGAGTCCACCGTCGCGGTCGTGTGCGGCGCGATGACGACGTCCTCGGTGCCGAGCTCGGTCTGGGCGACCTGGAGGATCACGTTCACGACGCCCTGCCCGACGTCGGCAGCGGCGCAGTGCACCTCAGCGGGGCCGTCGGCCGGCAGGCGGACACGGGCGGCGCAATAGTCGTCGAAGCCCTCGGAGAAGCCGATGTTCTTGAAGCCCGCCTCGAATCAGACGCCGCGGCGCACGCCCTCGCCACGCGTCGTGTTCCCCGCGCCGCCGGGGAGCCGGATCGGGTCACGAGGCAGGTCTTCGGGCTCGGGCACCGGGAGCTCGGCCGCGCGGCGGATCACCTCCGCGACCGGGAGCGAGCCCTCGATGCGCTGGCCCGTCGGCAGGCGGTCGCCCGGCGCGAGCGCGTTCCGGAGCCTGAGCTCGACCGGATCGAGCTCGAGCTCCCGCGCGACCTTGTCCATCTGCGCCTCGGCTGCGAAGCAGCTCTGGACGGCGCCGAAGCCGCGCATGGCGCCGCAGGGCGGGTTGTTCGTGTAGACGCAAGTCGACTCGACGAGCGCGTTCTCCACGGCGTACGGGCCGCAGGCGAACACAGCTGCATTCGAAGTGACCGCGGCCGAGCTCGAGGCATACGCGCCGCCGTCGATCACGACCCGCACGCGGACGCAGACGAGCTTGCCGTCGCGGTCGGCCCGGTGCTCCGCCCAGATGCGCGCCGGGTGGCGGTGGACGTGGCCGACGAACGACTCCTCCCGGTTGTAGACCATCTTCACGGGCCGTTTGGTCTTCAGCGCGAGCATCGCGCCGTGGAGCTGCATCGAGAGGTCCTCGCGGCCCCCGAAGGCGCCGCCGACTCCGGCGAGATGCAGCCGCACCTGGTCGCGCGCGAGGTCGAGGCAGGGTGCGATCTGGTCGCGGTCGACGTGCAGCCACTGGGTGGCGACGTGGATGTCGACGCCGCCCTCGCCGTCCGGCACCGCCAGGCCCGACTCGGGGCCGAGGAACGCCTGATCCTGGATCCCGAGCTCGTAGACGCCGGAGACGGTCACTGCTCCTTCGGTGTCCGGGTCCCCGTGGTGGATGACGATGTGCCGCAGGACGTTCGGCCGCGGGTCGTCGCGATAGCCGTGGCCGTGCGTCCACGGCCTGTCGTGAATCGCCTCCTGCTCGGTCGCGCGCTCGAGGTCGACGACCGGCTCCAGCTGCTCGTAGGAGACGCGGATCCGCTCCACGGCGCGGCGGGCCTGCTCGGGATGCTCGGCGGCGACGATCGCGACCGGCTCGCCGAAGTAGCGCACGCGGTCGAAGGCGAGCACGGGCTGGTCGGGGAACTCGAGCCCGTAGCGCTTCTGCCCGGGCACATCCTCGTGCGTCAGCACTGCGTGCACGCCGGGCATCGCCAGGGCCCCGGAGATGTCGAGGGCGAGGATGCGCGCGTGAGCGTGCGGGCTGCGGAGCGTGTGGCCCCAGAGCATGCCCGCCGAGTGGAGGTCGCTCGCGTACGCGAACTCGCCGGTCGTCTTCGGGATCGCGTCGACGTGCTTGACGCTCAAGCCGATGCGGCCGAGCTCGAGCTGGCGGACGGGCGCGCTCACGTGCCCGCCGCGAGCCGGACCGCGTCGAAGATCTTCGCGTAGCCGGTGCAGCGGCAGAGGTTGCCGGAGAGGGCTTCGCGGATCTCGTCGTCCGTCGGCTGCGGGTTGTGCTCCAGCAGGTCGGCGGTCGCGACGACGAGCCCGGGCGTGCAGAAGCCGCACTGCACGGCGCCGGTCTCGGCGAATGCCTCTTGCACGCGGTGCAAGCGGCCGTTCTCGCCGAGCCCTTCGACCGTGACCACGTGGTGGCCGTCCGCCTGCGCGGCGAGGACGAGGCACGCGCAGACGAGCGTCCCGTCGACCAGCACCGAGCACGAGCCGCACTCGCCCTGCTCACAGGCGTTCTTCGAGCCCGGGAGGCCGAGTCGCTCGCGGAGCGCGAAGAGGAGGCTCTCGCCCTCCCAGACGTCCGCCTCGCGCGGGACGCCGTTAACTGTCAGCACGACCTTCATGCGAGGCACCGCTCGAGCGCACGTGCAGTGAGGACGCGCAGGGCGTGCCGCCGGTAGGCCGCCGTGCCGCGGACGTCGTCGATCGGGCTCGCGGCCGCGGCGACCTGTTCGGGGAAGCTGTCGCGCTCGTCGAGCGGCGCCGTCACCAGGCCCGGGACCGGGCCGGCCGAGCCGAACGAGGCCCGCAGCTCGCCTCGCACGCGGTCGGCGGACACGGCCAGCGAGACGACCGCGATCACCATCGCGTTCCGCGGCCCGACCTTCATGAACGTCTGGGCCGCTCCCGAGGGACTGAGGCGCACAGCGGCGACGAGCTCGTCCGGCTCGAGCGCGTTCTTCTTCGGGCCGACGAGGAACTCCCGCAGCGGCAGCGTCCGCACGCCGCGCACGCTAGCCAGCTCGACCTCGGCCTCCTCGACGAGGAGCGGCGGCAGCGCGTCCCCCGCCGGCGACGCGGTGCCGAGATTGCCGCCGATCGTGCCGCGGTTGCGGATCTGCGGCGAGCCGACCGTGCGCGAGGCTTCTGCGAGCGCGGGCACGAGCTCCGCGAGCTCCGGCTGCATCGCCTCGGTGTAGGTGAGCCCGGCGCCGAGCCGCAACGTCCCGTTCTCACGCTGCCACCCGCGCAGCTCGGGCACCTCGTTCAGGTTGACGATCGCCTCCGGCCGCAGGCGGTCGAAGTTGAGGTCGACCATGAGGTCGGTGCCCCCGGCGAGCGGACGGGCGTCCGGGCACTCGGATTTCCGGCGGAGTGCTTCGTCGAGAGAGCGCGGAGTCAGGACCTCCACGGCGCCAAGGGTAGTACGTTGCCGCCTGTGTCCGACCTCTCCCGGCGACTCGCCGTCGCCCGCGGGGACGAGCCCGCAGATCTCGTCGTCCGCGGCGGCCGTGTGCTCTCGGTCTTCACCCGCGAGTGGCTCGACCAAGACGTCGCCGTCGCGGACGGCTTCGTGGCCGGGCTGGGCGACTACGAGGGGGAGGAGCAGCTCGACGCGACAGGTCGCTGGGTCGTGCCGGGCTTCATCGACGCGCACGTACACCTCGAGTCGTCGAAGCTGCTCGTGGACGAGTTCGCGCGCCTCGTGCTGCCGCTGGGGACGACGACGGTCGTGGCCGACCCGCACGAGATGGCCAACGTCCTGGGCACGGACGGCGTGCACTGGCTGCTCGACGCCTGCGACGACGTGCCGCTCGACGTCTACTTCATGGCGTCCTCCTGCGTCCCGGCTTCCGCCTTCGAGTCCCCGCGGCGGCCGCTGAGCGAGGGCGACCTCGAGGGCCTCCTGCGGCGCAGGCGCGTGCTTGGGCTCGCGGAGATGATGAATTTCCCCGGCGTCGTCGAGGGCGACGAGCGCGAGCTCGCGAAGCTCGGCCTCGACGGGGCGACGCACGTGGACGGCCACGCGCCGGGCCTGCTCGGCACCGCGCTCAACGCGTACGCCGCGGCCGGCATCCGCTCCGACCACGAGGCACGGACGGTCGAGGAAGGGCGCGAGCGGCTGCGGGCGGGCCTCTGGCTGCTGATCCGCGAGGCCTCGGGCGCGCGCAACCTGCGCGCTCTGCTTCCGCTCGTCCAGGAGCTCGGACCGGGGCGGATCGCCTTCTGCACCGACGACCGCGAGCCGGAGCACATCGCGGACGAAGGCCATCTGAACGCGATGGTGCGGGACGCGGTCGCGTTCGGGATCGCCCCCGAGGACGCGCTCGTGATGGCCTCGCACCACCCGGCGCTCTGGCACGGGCTCGACCACCTGGGCGCGATCGCTCCCGGCTACCAGGCCGACCTGCTGCTCCTCTCCGACCTCGAGAGCTTCGAGCCGGAGCTGGTGCTCAAGCGCGGGCGACCAGTCGGCGAGATCGGGCGGCCGGTCGTGCCGGAGTGGGTCAAGCAGACGATTCGCATCCGGCCCCTGGCCGCCCGAGACTTCGCCGTTCCCTGGGAGGGCGGGCCGGCTCGGGTGATCGGCGTCGTCCCCGATCAGATCGTGACCGAGGCGCTCGTCGAGGAGCCGACAGTCGCCGACGGGAAGCTCGTCGCCGACCCGGAGCGCGACCTCGCCAAGATCGCCGTCGTCGAGCGGCATCTCGGCACAGGCCGTATCGGCCTCGGCCTCGTGCGCGGCTTCGGCCTGCGGGCCGGCGCGCTCGCGTCCACGATCGCGCACGACGCGCACAACATCGTCGTCGTCGGCATGTCCGACGCGGACATGCATCACGCCGTTCTGCGCCTGGCCGAGCTCGGTGGCGGAATCGCGGTCGTCGCCGACGGGAAGGTGAAGGCGGAGCTGCCGCTGCCGGTAGCCGGCCTGCTCTCGGACCGGCCGCTGGCGGAAGTCGTGGCCGCGACCCGGGCCTGCGTCGAGGCCGCCCGCGAGCTCGGCTGCGAGGTGCCGTCGCCGTTCCAGTCGCTCGCCTTTCTCGCCCTGTCCGTGATCCCGAGCCTGAAGATCACGGATCGCGGGCTCGTGGACGTCGACCGCTTCGAGCTCGTGCCGCTGAAAGCGTGAAGACGCTCTACACGGGCGCGTACGTCGTCACCATGGACGACGCGGGCACGGAGCTCGGCGACGGCTGGCTGCTCGTCGAGGACGAGCTCGTCGCGGGCGTCGGCGGAGGTGCGCCGCCCCCTGCCGACTCGCGTGTCGACCTCGGCGGCGCGCTCGTCACGCCGGGTCTCGTCAACACGCATCACCACCTGTACCAGACGCTCACACGCGCCCACGCGACCGAGGCCGACCTCTTCTCGTGGCTGCGAGCGCTCTATCCCGTCTGGGCCGGGATCGACGCCGAGGCCGAGTACGCCGCCGCGCGCACCGGGCTCGCCGAGCTCGCCCTCTCCGGCTGCACGACTGTCTTCGACCACCACTACGTGTTCCCGCGCGGGCGCGAAGGGCTGATCGAGGCCGAGGTGCAGGCGGCGCGCGAGCTCGGGCTGCGGCTCGTTGCCGCCCGCGGCTCGATGGATCTCGGCGAGTCGGACGGAGGGCTCCCGCCGGACGAGCTGGTCGAGGACCTCGATGCAGTGCTCGCCGACACCGAGCGGCTGGCCGCCGAGCTGCACCAGCCCGGGCCCGGTGCCCGCGTCCAGCTCGCCGTCGCTCCCTGCTCGCCGTTCTCCGTCACCGAGCGGCTGATGGAGGAGTCCGCGCGGCTCGCGCGCCAACTGGGGCTGCAGCTCCACACCCACCTGGCCGAGACGGCGGACGAAGACGAGTACTGCCGGCAGCTCTACGGATGTCCGCCGGTCGAGTACCTGGAGCGCGTGGGCTGGCTCGCCGACGACGCCTGGTGCGCGCACTGCGTCCACCTCGCCGCGGACGAGGTGCGTCGCTTCGGCGAGGCCGGGATCGGCGTCGCCCACTGCCCGAGCTCGAACCTGCGGCTGGGTGCGGGCGTCGCCCCGGTCCGGGACCTGCTTGAGGCAAAGGTCCGTGTCGGCCTCGGCGTCGACGGCTCGGCCTCGAACGAGCGCAGCGACCTCTTCCTCGAGGTGAAGCAGGCACTGCTCGTCGCTCGAGGCCGGGACGGGCCGGCCGCGCTGACGGCGCGCGACGCGCTCCGCCTCGGCACGCGCGGCGGGTCAGACGTGCTGCGCCGGGCCGACCTCGGCTCGCTCGAGGTCGGCAAGTGCGCGGACTTCGCCGTCTGGGGAACGAACGGGCTCGAGCTTGCCGGCGCTGCCGACCCGGTCGCCGGCCTCGTCCTCTCCGGCCCGCACCGCGTCGATCGCCTCGTCGTCGGCGGCGAGGAGGTCGTCCACGACGGAGCGCTCGTCAGGGCGGACGAGGACGAGATCGCGCGCGCCCACCGCCGACAAGCGGAAAGATTGGTGTCATGAGCGCCTCGCTCTCCACCCACGTGCTCGACACGGAGCGCGGCCGGCCCGCCCAGGGCGTCCACGTCGAGCTGTACCGGGACGGCGAGCTCGTCGCCGACGGCCGCACCGACGACGACGGCCGCATCGCAGAGCTCGCGCCGGGCCTCGACCCGGGCGTCTAC
>JBKPFP010000481.1:0-8784 GCA_046744435.1 Actinomycetota bacterium
GCGCTACTTCGATCTGCAGCTGCGCGTAGCCGGGAAGGAGCAGTTCCCAGTGGTGCAGGTCGGCCGGCGTCTCGATCAGCTCGCGCAGCCTCGTTCCTCCGTCGCGCATCAGCATCCAGCCGCGGTCGGCATCGACGTCGACGAGCGCGGGGACGCGTGTCGGCTGGAGCTCGGCCAACTTCGCCGTCAGCCCGGCCTCGAAGTGATGGACGGGTGCGACGGCCTTGAAGAAGAGGTCGCCTTCCGGCGTCGGCACGCGCAGCACGGTCGACCACCAGCGCACGTGGAACTGGTCGATCTCGCCGCTGACGTCGGCGCGTTCACGGATCCACGCCATCGCCTCGGCAAGCCATTCGGGACGTGTCCATAGAAGCTCAGACATTTGGAACAGGGACTAGCGCAGGGTTTTATCGCGATTAGCGAGCGGATAGGCGTCCAGGCTTACGTTCGCCGCATGAGCTCCGGCGGCTCATCGTCGGTCAGGTCCGAGCGCAGCGCCTCATTCGTGCACGCCAGTTCTCAATAGCAACGGGGGAGACGTCCAGCCCAACGTGAAGGACGAAAACGCGTTCCTAGCGTCGCACCCGTGGAGTGAATTCGCCGAATGGCATCTCGGCCTCACCGAGGGCGCAGCGGACGAAACCGAGGCGCGCTACGCATTCGTGTACGGAGACTTCCGCCCCCTGCACCGCACGGGACTGATTGCCTGCCACTACCCGCGCAGCCGAGTGGCAGCATAAAGGAGCTCGAGCTGGCAGCTCACGATCTCTTGCAGCTCCTGGATGGATCCAGCGCCTGACGCGGAAGTCACGACGAGGCTCCGGCCACCTGCCAGGCTGGGCGAAGCTCCTCCTCCCAGCGGCAGGCGGAAGGGAGGAAGCTCGCGTGCCGTTTTCGTGCGCCCGCGTACTGCGCCGAGGGTCCGGCGCGGAACGCGGAAGGCCTCTTGACAGTAGTTGCGGTGTGAGGGACCCTGGACGCTCCTTTCCGCCACAAGGAGGAGATCGCATGACCAGGGGTTCCTTACGCAGGCTTTTCGTCGCGCTCGGAATCGTCGTCGGGCTCTCCTTGCTCGCCTCCACCGTCGGAGGCGCCGCGCAGGCAGGGCCGCCGTCGGGGGCCGCACCGAGCAAGTCGATCGACGACCGATTCGGCGACGTCGGGAGGGCCGCTCCCGGCTTCGGCGGCATGTTCCTGCGGGACGATGCGCTGAACGTCTACCTCGTCGACCAAGCGCAACGAGCGGCTGCGAGGCGGGCGATCGAGGTCGTCTTCGGCGCGGAGGCCGCTCCCGCGGGCGTCGTTCGCTTCCTCGGCGCTGACCACTCGTTCAACCAGCTGAAGGCCTGGCAGCAGCGGGCGAACGCGCTGTTCGAGCTCACCGGCGTCGTGACGACCGACGTCGACGAGGCCGCCAACCGCGTCGTCGTCGGCGTGGAGGGCGCCTCGGCCGCGCGAGCGGTCGCGAAGAAGCTCGCCGGCTTGGGCATCCCGGCCGGCGCAGTGCGCATCGACGTCGTCGGGCAGATCCACGCGCTCGCCACGCTCCGCGACAAGGTGCGTCCGCTGGTCGGCGGCCTCCAGATCAGGTTCGACGGCTTCCTCTGCACGATCAGCTACAACGCCACGAGTGCCACGCGAGGCGACGGCTTCGTCGTCAACTCGCACTGCACGACGAACCGCGGCACCGTCGACGGCACGCTCTACTACCAGCCGCTGGACCAGGTCGCCGATCAGTTCATCGGCACGGAGGTCCTGGACCCGCCGTTCTTCCAGCGGACGAACGGCTGTCCGCCTGGCAAGCTGTGCCGCTGGAGCGACTCGGCGTACGCGTCCCGTGCCGCTGGCGTGTCGGCGACGCGCGGCGCACTCGCCAAGACGACCGGCGCGAACAACGGCTCGCTCCAAATCGCCGGATCGTTCACCATCGGCAGCGAGCTCAGCGGCAACTCGACCGTCGGCACGACCCTCAACAAGGTCGGCCGGACGACCGGGTGGACGCAGGGGAGGGTCACGAACAGCTGCGTCAACACCGGAGTCTCGGGCTCGAGGATCGTCGTCCTCTGCCAGGACTTCGTGTCCGCCGGAGTCGGCGGAGGCGACAGCGGCTCGCCCGTGTTCCGGATCGTCAGCGGCGACACCGTCCAGCTCTCCGGCACCCTGTGGGGCGGAAACTCGTCCGGGACGTCGTTCGTCTACAGCCCGATGAGCAACATCGAGCGCGAGCTCGGCGCGCTCGCCACCAGCTAGCGCCACTGCACTCTGAGGGCCGGCCCGCGAGGCCGGCCCTCAGGAGCTCCAACAGAATGCGTTTCGTCGCCGGGAGGTGCGGGGCAGCGCAAGCCGAGGCGCAGGGAGCTCACACATTCCGTGCCACGTGGCTGCGGTCGAGGACATCAGATCGCATTGGTCAGCGGCGTCCCGGCGGCACAAGGCTGCCTTCGCCGGCCCGCATTGCGATACACGACGCAAAGGCTCGCACACCGGCGCCTCGAGCTTCACCGTGCGGATCTAGACGCTGACGCCCTTGAAGGGCTCTCCGCCGGAGCGTACGCTGGAACTGGCCTGGCGGCACCGCGGGCTGCAGCAAGCAGTTCGCCGAGGTGAGGGGCCGCGCAGTTCCTTTCCCAGGCGCGGCCCCTTACCTTCCACTGGCGCTTAGCGAGGTCGGTTTTTCCACGGTGCCGACGGACACAGCGCCTCGCGAAAACACGATTCAAGGGGACCCGCCCAAAGATTCTCGGCCGAGGTTCTGGCGCAACACCCTCTCATGCCTCGAACGAAACCTAGCCCGAGACGAGCCGAAAGCGCGCGTACTCCTTTCCGAGCATGGTCGCGCGTCCGACGAAGCCTTCGCCACTCGCCTCGAGCTCGTCAGCGAACGCTTGCAGCGGCGGTCGATATCGCAGCGTCCTGCCAACGACTCGGAATGGAATTCTCAGAGGGCCGATCCGAGTCACTCCGGACGTGCCCTCGATGTGTTTGCTGATCGGCAACGGCGGGAGCAGGCCGCTCAGCCGCTCCACACGCCAATCGCCCTCGAGCGAGCCGGCCACCACGCTAGAGCGCACGAATCAGCAGATTGATGACGAGCGTGAGAAAGAGCGACAGCAGCAAGGAGACGATGAGACAGCCTGGCGAGCACCCGTAGACGCGAATGCGGCCTCCACCGTCACTCCTTTGACCGAGAAGGTCGCGCTGCCCCACCGCGGCACTAGTGCGTTTGAGCGTTGGCTGCGACTCGGGAGATTGACGACCTGGCGTCCTTGTCACTGATGGTTGACCAAGGCTTGTGCCGGGTGGATGCCCCGGCACAAGCCCTCGGAACGGCTCCTATCGGTTGAGCGGGTCTTCTGCGCCCGCGTACTTGGTGCCAGACTTGGCCAGCCCGCGGCTGACCATGTAGCCGATCGCGACTGCGGCGACAAGTGTCCAGGCGCGAACATCGCCGAGCGAGTCGGACACAGACCGGGAGGAGTGCTGCACACGCCCCGCCCGGTCGTTCCTGCTAGGAGCAGGCTGGACTGAAGTTCGTTAGCTAAGGAAGCTCTCGATCCAGGCGAGAACCTCCGGAATGTCGATCCGCTGCGAATACGTCACCCCGGCGCAGTTGGAATTCGTGACGTAGGAGTTCACGGCGAGCACGGTATCGGTGCCGGCGAGCAAATCCGGTCCGCCGGAATCGCCGAAGCACGTGCCGCCTTTGCCTTGGGCCGGGTTCGCGCTAAGCCGGATGAACTCGGCGGCATGCACGAAATTCAGAGAGACAAGCTGGGTCGGAGCAAACAAGCGCACGCGCGGTCCCGTCCAGACGGGCGGACCGCCGCCGTGGAGCTGCTCCGAGACGCCATAGCCGACAAGATCGACAGAGGTGCCCCTCGCCAGGCTGTCCACTAGGCCGGCCGTCGGCAGAACGGCGTACTCGTCGACGACGCTCGTCGGCACCGGCTCGCTGAGAACGACGATGCCGATGTCGCGGTAGGCGAAGCCTGGGAGACCGCCCCCGCAGCCGATACAGAAGTCCGGATACGTATATGGCGTGCCCTCATACGACGTCGCCCCACCGAACGGATACTCAGGGTTGCCCTGGACGACCTCGTCCATCCAAATGCGCGCAGCGACCGCCCCGTCGGTGCAGTGGCCTGCTGTCAGTACAACCGTCGGTGACAGCAACGCACCGGAGCAACGCCATGTCGGTCCGGCCGCGGTGTCGAAGACGAGCAAGCCCACGTAGGGATGACGGCCGTTGTCAGGCTCGCCGTTCCTGACAGCAGAAGCACCAGTCGTGAACATCGCCATGGCGGCGACCAGCACGACGAGCAGGCCAAGCAACTTCTTCATTTCCCACCCCCTCCTTTGGGTTGGCGGAGCGTCACCTACCGGCGGTTGCGCTCCGCCGCTCGGTTTCCCCTTCCACCCGCGTGCAAAACCTCCCTTTCAGCGGAGGCTGAGCTTCGCGACGCAGGGTGACGCCGAGTGAGGCGCCGCAGGGCCGAGCCCAAACCCGCCGGCGCTACCGTGCAACACGATGCTTTACGACGTACTGGTCGCCTCGAACGGCGAGGGAGAACGCCGGTTCGCAATCCAGCGGGACACACCGCTCTCTGACGGAGACGAGTTCAAGTACGAATCGGGGTCCTACCGCGTGCTAAGCATCCAGCCAGGTCACGGACCATTCGACGGTGTGATCGAAGCCGAGTGGCTGGGCAGCTCGGAGTCAACGCGGTTGGCGAAGTGAAGACCCTTGGAAGGTCAGGCTGGGCCAGTCGCCGCTCTAGACGCCCCGCCCGGTCACTCCTAGCATCTGTTCATGGCCGAGGACAGAGGTCGGTGTTGAGCGCGGCCGGTCTTGTCGGATTCCTCGGCTTAACCGTGACCGGCGCTCACAGTGTCACGCAGGTCCGGGCTGCCTGCACTCTCACCGTAGCCTCGTCGTCGTCGACCTCGACGACGTCAAGCACCGCCACATCATCGACCACGCCTTCGACGCTCGACGGGCGGCCACAAGCGCATCGCCGTGACGAGGCATCTGCGAACCGTCGTGCATCGCTGAGGGGCATCCCGACAAGAACGCTACGACCGCGACGAGTATCCGCCGGCCATGTCCTACGAAGGCGTGAAGGGAGCAGACGTTCGCTACGTGCGGAGCGTCGAGAACCGTAGCGCCGGCTCCGTGATGCGTTTCCAGCTCGCTCCGTACTGTAACGAGCAGCGGTTCATCTTCGAGCGCTGGCGTAATCGCTGAACGTCCAGCCGCCCGCGAAGGCTTGCCCTTAGCAAAAGGTACGGCGCGCTTGTCATAGATACGCCGATGGGCGTATTGATCCGATCGGGCTGAGTGTGGTATGGCATTCGTGCGGACTGGGATCCGCGCGGCGAGCCCTCACGCAACAAGGGCATCAGCCGAGCTGAAGGGAGCAGGGCATGCGCCGTCGTCTTCTGTTCCTGACTGCCCCGGTGATCATTCTGGTCGCCGGCCTGGCTGCCAAGGTGGACCAGTCCGCCGAGGCCGGGTCTCCGGGCACGAACGGGAAGATCGTCTTCAGCCGGCAGGGCGGGGGCCAGAGGCTGGAGATCTTGCGATGAATCCCGACGGGAGCGACCAGACGAACCTCACCAATAACCCGGCGCTCGACGATGCCCCGGCCGGGTCACCCGACGGGAGAAGGATCGCCTTCCTCCGCTATGAAGAGATCTCCCACCTCTTCGTCATGAACGCCGATGGGAGCGGCCAGAGACGACTGACGAAGGAACCCGGACCGGACTACTCCGCGACCTGGTTACCCGACGGCAGGAGGATCGCCTTCGAGCGCGGCGACGGCGACATATGGGTTGTGAACGCCGATGGGAGCAGCCCGAGGAACCTAACGAGGAGCGTCGCGATTGGACGAGCGCAGCCCGGACTGGTCGCCCGACGGGAGCAAGATCGCCTTCGACCGTGAGGACAGAGACGTCTGGGTCATGAACGCCGATGGGAGCGGGCAGAGAAACCTCACGAACAGCCCGACGGCCTACGATGCCAACGCGGACTGGTCGCCCGATGGCGCGAGGATCGTGTTCGAGTCCGTCTTGATCGCCAGCGGCAACGCCGAGGTATTCGTCATGAACAGGTTTTCGCGAAAGAAACTCCGCGAACGAAGGAAACAAGCGGGAAAGCGAGCCACTCGCGCGAGGTCTTCGTGGAAGCGCGTAATACGCGCTCAGTCGTCCCGATCCGACTCTCCGACAAAGAGCGCGAGCGAATCGCACACGCGGCCGAAGCGCGAGATCTCGCATTCTCTACCTTCATCCGCTGGGCGGCGCTAGAGCGAGCAGCCAACGAGTTGGAACGGGCGAAACCGAAGCCGCGCTCCAAGCCTGTCGAGCGCGAGCCGATCATTCTCGGCGACGACGTTAAGCCGCCGGCGCCCGAAGAGGAGCCCTTCCGACCGCATAGCTTCGTCGACAGCGAGTGCGAGCGTTGCGGCTTGGACCTGGACGATGTGCGTGGCCGGGATCACTCCTGCGCGCCGATGGTGATGGTCTGAACTCACGTCACTCTCACCGCTCACGCGTTCAAGCGAATCAGACCGAGGAGCCGGGGATACCTTTCCATCGTCGACAAACGGCCTGGGCCAACTCCGTGCCAGGCGCCCGCGAAAAGCCGTGCGAAAAGTTGACTCGCAAGTTGCGAGCGGCGTAGCTTCGAGTCGCGGACAAGAGAGGGATGCTGCGATCATGCGCGTGGGCGGCCAAGGGGAAGATCCGGTGAAGATGATGGCGCAGGCAGAGCCGGACGTGCTCGTCGTAGGAGCGGGTCCGACCGGACTGACGCTTGCGGCCCAGCTGCACGCGCTCGGTGCTGGCGTGCGGATCATCGACCGGCAACTCGATCGCGCACACGAGTCGCGCGCGCTCGCCATACAACCGCGCACGCTCGAAGTCCTGCGCGGCCTCGGGCTCTCACGGACGCTCGTCGAGCGCGGCAACGATACCTCCCAGCTGCGGATGCATGCCGGCAAACGCGTGGTGGCTATCCGGCTGTTCGACGTCGGCCTCGAGGACAGCGCCTACCCGTTCCTGCTCTTCATTTCGCAGGCCGAGACTGAGGCCCTGTTGAACGAGCACCTGCTCGAGGGCGGTATCCACGTTGAGCGGAACGTCGAGCTGGTCGGCTTCCAGCAACGCGAGGAAGACATCGTCTGCACGCTCCGTCACGGGAATGAAGGAACCGAACGGCTGCATGCTCGTTACCTGGTGGGATGCGATGGCGCCCACAGCAGCGTCCGTCACGGGGCCGGGATCCCGTTCGAGGGGGCGGCTTACCCGCAGACGTTCGTGCTCGCCGACCTCGAGGTGGACGGCGACCTGGAGCGGGATGTCGGGCACGCCTTCCTGGGCGCGGTCGGGATGCTCTTCTTCTTTCCGCTCGCGCGGCCGGCGAGCTGGCGCATGGCCGGAATGCTCCCAGCGGATAACGCTAAGGAGCGCGAGCAGGAGCCGGCGCAGCCCTCGCTCGCCGAGCTGCAGGCGCTCGTCGAGGACTTCACCGGCGGCGGATTGCGGCTGCGCGACCCCGTCTGGCGAACCTACTTCCGGCTCCATCACCGCCACGCCACCCGCTACCGAGCCGGCCGCGTCTTCCTCGCCGGTGACGCGGCCCATGTTCACAGCCCAGCCGGCGCCCAAGGGATGAACACTGGCATCCAAGAAGCCTGTAACCTCGGCTGGAAACTCGCCCTCGTCGCCGAACGCCTCGCAGACGAGGCCCTGCTCGACACCTACGAGGCAGAGCGCCGACCGATCGGCCGGTTCGTACTCCGGTTTACCGACCGTGCCGCCTCAGTCGCCACCTCGCGCAGCCGCACCGTCAGCCTGCTGCGCACGCAGCTCGTGCCGCGGCTGGCACCCATCCTGCTTCGCTCCTCACGGGGACGGGCGTACTTCTTCCGCACCCTGGCCCAGCTCCGCATCCACTACCGGCACAGCCCGGCCGTCCAGGAGGGAGAACCGGCGCTCAGCCGAGGCCCCAGGGCCGGCGACCGGCTCCCCGATGTCCGGATCGTCCGCGACGGGCAACCCGGCTGGTTACAGGAGGCCGTGACCGCGCCACGCTTCCACCTCCTCCTCTGCGGATCCACGGGCGCCTGGCACACAGAGCAGCTGGCGACGCTCCAAGAGCGCTACGGCGCCCTGATGGCAGCGCACCGGCTGACCCGCGAGCCCGCGCCCGGCGTCCTCCACGACGTCGACGGCCAAGCGTTAGCTCGGCTCGGCGTCGACCGCGAGGCCCAATATCTCGTGCGACCGGACGGCCACATCGCCTACCGCAGCGGCGGCACCGACCTGGGCGTCGAGCGTTACCTCGCCCGTTGGTTGCCCGGTCTCCGATCCACCTAGCCTCGACAACCTAATGGCATTCCATTTTCAAGCTCGAGCACGACGACGGGACGCGCGCCGACCCGCCCACGCTGCACACGGCCGTACCGAACTGGCGCCCGGCGACACGATCCCGCTCGGCCGGGACAGGGCGCTGCGAGTGATTGAGGTTCGGGACGTTTCGGACGGTGTCGTGCTGGTCGTCGAGGCTGCAGGGGCCGGCGGCCGAGTCGAACGTCGGGCACCTGCGGGCCCTTCCCGCCTTCCCGGCCTCGCTGATTACCGGGGGCGTTTAGCGTCGCCGCCAGTGATCGCGCCAGCCCGGCACGACGAGTGATCGCCTCGTCTCGACGCGCATCATCGAAGAGAGGTAGGCGACCACCTCATATCGTCCCGGTTCGAGGTCGAGTAGGTCTGGACCGAGGC